>CACYNZ010000001.1 GCA_902775835.1 uncultured Eubacteriales bacterium
TGACCTCTACAATGCGAATGTAGCGCGCTACCAACTGTGCTATAGCCCCTTATTTGGTAACTTTTCCGACCATATTTTACATCTCGTCGGATTTCGATGCTTCCGGGGCGGGAGTGCACAAGTGGTAGTTCGTTCTACCAACTGTGCCAATGCCCCATATGATTTCCCGGAAGCTTTCCGGGTGAGTTTCCCGCGTTTTCCGTCTGCGGGTCTGGAGACGCCCTCGCCTGTTCAGCGAAAGAAATATGTTTCATGGCCAACTGAAACGAGCATACTGGAATTCCACCAGCTCAGCTGTGCCCCTGTTCTTTCCACTTCCGGCCAAACGCCGGTATGACTCACCGGATTCAAGGCACCGGTTCCAGCCCGCCTGCCTGATCATGCAAAGCCATGACTTCCGCAAGCAGATGGTATTTTAGCACATCTTTTCTTGATCCGCAAGCATCTTTTTCATCATCCGTATTTTTCTCCTGACAAGTTTTTTGCGCATACCTATCCTGTCGCACATCTGAATGAGATCATGAACGACAATATGCCCGGCCTCCGGGAGCAGGTTATTCTCCAGCTCCCCGCGGGATCCCGGTAAGAAGCCCGCCGGCGCAGGCATGCATTGTCTCTGGCGTACCCCTCACACTGCATCAGGGCAGGATTTTCCTGACCATTGACGCTGAGAGTATCCATACGTGACACAGGAAAAGGGAGAACCTGAACAGACAGCACCTGTTCCGGTTCTCCCTTTTCTATTCTGCGGGCACCTGACACCGGATCTCGAGCCGGCCCTCCGCATTGATCTCCGCGGATACCTTTCCCCCGTGCCGCTCCGCCACTGCCTTCACAATGGACAGACCGATGCCGTATCCGCCCTTGTCCCGGCTCCGGGATGCGTCGCTTCTGTAGAACCTGTCAAAGAGATGACTGCACGCTTCCTGCGTCATGTCTCCGGATATGTCATTCACCGTCCTCACCGTCACGCTGCCGTTCTTTTCTTCCAGGCAGAACAGGATCTTTCCGTCCTCCGGCGTATACTTCACCGCATTATCCAGCAGAATGGACAACATCCGCTCCATGGCCTGCGGATCCGCCTGCACATGTATGTTCTCATCCATTTCCGTCTTCAGTTCCTTTCCATGGAACTCCGCCATGGCCGCCATCGGTTCCGCCATTTCCCGGGCCATATCCGTAAGGCATACAGAGCGTTTCTCCAGAGCCGTGCCGCTTTCCTCCATCCGGAACAGATACACCAGTTCGTCCACCAGCCGGCGCATGACCGAAACCTGCTTCTGCGTGGAATGCACCCAGGTATTATCCGGGATTTCCAGATTCAGCACATCCATGTTCGCGCTGATCACCGTGAGCGGCGTTTTCAGCTCATGACTCGCGTCGGTAATGAACCGCTTCTGCTGCTCTTCGTTGACCAGGAACGGTCTTGCCGCACGCCGGCTGTAGCGGCTCACTGCAATAAAAGCCAGAAGGATGCCGCCAAGGCACGCCGCCGCGGAAAAGATGGCGAGCGACCGGATGGACGCAAAACGCGTTTCCCAGTTCAGAAGAATCATCAGCCGCGTCGGGTTTTCGCCGGATACGGTGGTGTATGCATAGGATCCGTATATGCCTTCTTCCCTGCCGCCCTCCAAGATCTTTTCAATGACCGTGGGCAGATCTGCTTCTTCAAGTTCCTGATCTTCCCGTTTTTCCAGAATGCTCCAGCTTCCGTCCTCCTGGATCTTCACCACGAAAAATCTAGCTTCGCTCGCCAGATTTCTCCGGTGCCGGCTCTTCTGTCCGTCACCCCGCATGGGCCCGCTCTGCGCAAGGTACTTCATGGTATCCACCATTTCACTGCGCACGGACACATAATTGACCACATTGATCGCAAGCACCACCAGGATCATGGCCAGGCTCAGGGCCGCCATGGCAATGCGGATAAAATGTTTTCTGTATTTCTCAACCATGGCCTTCCTCCAGGAAATACCCGGACCCGCGGACAGCCCGGATTTCACACTTTGAGCCGATCTCCGCCAGCTTCTTCCGCAGATTGGAGATATTCACCCAGACCACATGGATCTCGGCGTCCGTATCCCAGCCCCACACATAATCCATCATCTGCTGGACACTGAGAATCACCCGGGGATGCTGCATCAGCATCTGCATCAGCTGAAACGCCTTCCCGGTCAGGGTGGTCTTCCCGCCAGGGCAGCGCAGTTCCATGCCCGCCGCGTCCAGTTCCAGGTCCCCGAAGTGCAGCACCGACGGCACGATTGTGCCCCTGCGGCGCACCAGCGCCCGAACCCTCGCCAGAAGCTCCGAGGAGGAAAAGGGCTTGGGCAGGTAATCGTCCGCCCCGGCATCCAGGCCGCTCACCCGGTCCTCCACCGCGTCCCGTGCCGTGAGCATCAGCACAGGCACATGAATCCCGGACGAGCGCATGTGTCTGAGCACTTCAATGCCGCTTGCGCCGGGCATCATCCAGTCCAGAATCATGCCGTCATAGCCCTCCCCGGACACAAGATTCATGGCCGTAAGCCCGTCGCTGACGCATTCCACCGTATATCCGCTGTGTTCCAGAAGCGCACGTACAGCGCGGCTCAGATCCGGGTCATCCTCTGCAAACAGCAGGCGCATGCCATGTTCTCCCCTTTCTATTCTGAAGCCTCCCCGCATGACCGTGGAGGTGCTCACATACCCTGTTCAGACTGCATATGTCCAATGCTGACCGGCAGATTCCCGTTCTCCGTCCGGATGGCATCCACCAGTTCCCGGGTCCGTCCGCCCTGAGGCAGGCTGATCCGGTAGGTCAGCTGATAAGTACTGCCCATGTCCGCCGTGCGTACCCTGAGCAGCTCATAGCGCACGCCGAACTGCTCCAGCACGGGTTCGAACAGGCCGTCATAGTCCAGGCTCTCCGGCACGCTGATGCGCAGCTCGCGGACACTTTTCTCATCCTCACCCAGATGCAGCACCGGCATCACCAGCACCATGACCGCGTAGAGCAGGAACAGAAGCCCTGCCACGCCAAGATATCCGGAGCCCAGGCACAGGCCCAGCGCCATGGACAGGAAGATGGCCAGGATTTCCCGGCCGGTACCCTGCACCGAGCGGAAACGGATCAGGCTGAAGGCGCCTGCCACAGCCAGTCCCGCGCCTAGATTCCCGTTCACCACCAGAATCACAATGCCGGTAATCAGGGGAAGCACCGACAGCGTCACCGCGAAGGATGACGAACAGCGGTTGAGCTTTGCGTACAGCATGGCGCTGAGCACACCGAGCACCATGGCACAGATGAGAAGAATCAGTACCGAAACCGTCGTACTTCCTGAATTCACCAGAATACTTTCAAGCACTTGCGTGTTCCTCCTTCCGTGTGCACTGGCTCAGCTGATAAGCCAGTCCCACCTTGGACAGATGCGTCCCCCGGACGTTCAGCCCTTCCAGCTCCCGGAGCAGCCACTGCGGCCATATGCCGGGAATCTTGACTTCCAGCAGCACCGGATCCCCGCTCAGAATCAGCTGCCCGGTCTGCGCGCATGTCACATCCAGAATGCTCCGGCGGTACCGGATGCCTGTGTCCATGGTCAGGCGGATGCCCTCACCGCCCGGCAGCACATAGGCCTCGCGCCTGTACATGATCAGGGTCTTCGGCGCAAGACTGTATCTGCGGATCATGGCCGTGATTTCCCGGCCGATCTGCCCGCAGCCATCGGGCATGCATCCCTCTTTTTCCACCTGTGCCATATCGCTGAGGCGTATCGGGACGCGGCGCTTGTACACCACGCCCCGGTACTTTTTCTTGATCTCCATATACACCGTGTCATCCATCTGCACCGTGCCGTAGGCCCGCATCCGCAGCTTTTCCTTGTAAACCGGGCGTTCCAGGCTCCTGCGCACCAGGATCTCATCCGGGCTGTCCCAGTAAACCGAGGAAATATCCGGGGATCCGAAGTCCAGCTTCTCAAACCCGAAGCCATCCAGATCGGCCTTCAGGGCTTCCGCCTGTTCCCGTGTGAGAAGGAATTTCTTCTCCACGCGCTCAAATACATTCTCTGTCTTCATGCTTACCAGCCGCCTCTCCCTCCACGGCCGCCGCCGAAGCCGCCGTGTCCAAATCCGCCGCCCTGGCCGCCCCACTGCCCGTTCCCGTTCGTGGTGGTGACCGTATTCTGTGAAGCATTTCCGCTGAACACCACGGATCCGCCCACGCTTACCGTAACGCTGCTTCCCGACTCCAGACCCGGCGCGGATACAACAACCGTGTCATAACTGCTTCCAGGCGCATAGGTTGCAAGCACATTCCCGGACGCATCCGCAAGCACGATTTCCGCTCCGGCCTGTGCGCTCTGTCCGTACATGGCCCGGACCAAGGCCTGCCCGCTCAGGCTGCCCACGTCCTGCATCACGCCGTTGCTGCTGGCAATGATCAGCGTGGCTCCACTGATGCCGCCGTTTCCGTTCATGTCCACGGACCCGTCGCCCATGGTGGTAGGCGCGTACACCCGGATCACACCGCCGGTCAGCGAGATGCTGCCGTTGGAATCCAGTCCGTCCGCTCCGGCTTCCACCGTCAGGTCTCCGCCGCTTATGTTCAGTACATTTCCCTGGTCGGCCTCGCGGTTCCGCGCGCTGGTCGTCGAATCGGAGCCGCCGGCCGCGTTGATGCCGTCATCCGTTGCCGTGATGTGCAGCACACCGCCGCTGATCTGAACCACATTGCCTTCCAGGCCTTCATTGCTCTGGGCCACCGTCAGGTTCGAGCCCGTGATTTCCAGTGTCTCATCCGCATGCACGCCGTCATCCCCGGTGCGGATCGTAATATTCCCGCCGGAAATGGCAATGTTCACCGCGTGCAGTCCGTCGTCCTGAGCATCCAGATCCAGCGTCCCGTCCAGGACGGTAAGGCTTGTGGCTGCCTTGATGCCCTTGCGGCTCACGTCATCCGAGGACGTGGAAGCCGTATTCGTATTCCATCCGCGGCCGCCGCGCTGGTTCCAGGCGCCGGCCGTGTTGACCGCAGCCTCCCCTGCGCCGCTTCCCGTCCTGACCGTCACGCTGCCACCGGCCAGGATGATCCAGCCCTTGTCTTCCTTTTCCGTATTCGTGGTGCTGATGCCGTCCCCCTCGCTTGTGATACTGAGATCACCCGCGAGCAGGAGCAGTGAATTCTTGGCGCGGATGCCGTCCCCGCCGGATGTCACGTTCAGTGTTCCCAGGGAGAGGATCAGGTCCGCCTTGACCTGCAGACCATGCCCGTCCGCCGTCACGCTGAGACTGCCCTCGCCGTTGATGGACAGGTCATCCTCTGTATACAGGCCGCTGGTCACTTCCTTGCTCTCCACAAGCGTGCTTCCGGAAGCTGTCAGCACATTTTCCGTACCCTCTTCAAGCGTCAGGATCAGCTTGTCCGCGCTTTCTTCCAGGAGCGCGGGGCCGGCAGTGCTGGTTACTTTGACGCCGTTCAATACCAGGCGCACCTTTTCCGACTCGTCCGCCCGGATCACGATCCGGCCGTCCCAGCTGCCGCTGAGCACATAGGTGCCCTCCCGGCTGATCACAAGGTCGCTGCCCTCCGCCGCCGCGCCGCTCCCGGAAAGAGTGCAGGTACTGCCCGCAAGCTCCACATACACGGCCTCGGAGGCCTCCCAGGACGCGTCCACGTCCCGGTTCTTGTAAAGATCACTCAGATCCGTATCATCCACCCGACTGTATCCGAAACCTGCCAGCAGGCACAGCATCAGAATCATGCTCAGAAACTTCTTCATTGCTTCTCACTCTCCCGTTTTTCCACTGTCCATCCCAGCACGCTCCGGCTCAATGTGCACAGGCACAGCACCGCCAGAAGCCCCTGGGAGATCTTTGAGTTCACAAAATTCATCATGGGATTGAACTGATCCAGCACCAGAAAGACCAGAAACATCAGTGCCAGGATCACGCATGCATGGGACAGTATTTCCATGGCTTTCCTCATACTGAAGGCACCTCCGTGATCACAATCGCGTCTGAGGACGTGCGTCCGCCGCCGGACGGCTCATTGATGACCTCATTGCCCCAGACCATGATGGACGAGTTTCCCCCGTCCAGGTTATAGGCCGCTTTGCAGCCCAGACGTTCAAACAGTGCGGACATTTCCTGAAGCGTCATGCCGTCGGAATCCCCACGGCCGTCCACCACCACCAGGCAGTAATGTCCTTTCTCATAGTATCCGATCGCCGTTCTCGGGTTCGCGGACTGGATGCGGCGCGTAGATGAGAAGGAGGTAATCGACTCGCCTTCACTGTTGAGCAGGGAAGGCCCGAAGGTCCAGGCCTGCCAGGCGCCGTCTTCTATGGCCTCCTGTACACTGAACTCCGCGCCGGGGATCACGCGCATGGTTCCGTCATAGTACAGAACGCATACATCGCAGTCCGTGGCATTGGCCCGGTAGATCACGCCGTTGCGGATCACCACGCCTTCGTTCGTGTTCCCGTAGTAGTCACCGTTCACGGCCACCAGCGCATTGGCGCTCTCGGCCATGGAAAGAATGGAATCCCGGTATCCGCTGCCGTAGGTGCCTTTTGCAAGCACCGTCTGCAGCGCTGTCACGTCCTTCAGGTAAATATCCGCGAGGTAATAGGTCACACCGTTTTCCGTCACTTTCTCAATGCTCACGGAAACCTGATCGCTGGCATAGCTGTCCTCCGTGGATGTGACTTCCTCGGTGTATACCTCGGCAAACTTGTCCTCCATGGCGGTGTCATCGGTTTCTTCCACCGCGCTGGCGCCGTCCGCGGCACTGCCGCCCTTTTCGCTCATGCCGCCGGCGTTTGCGCTTTTCCCACTGGAACCCTGACCTCTGCCGCGGCCGCCTCTGGCCATCAGGGAGACGCCCGTATCCGTCATCACGGAAGTGTCCCCGCCGTACCCGACCACGCCGTCCGCCACCTCCATGATGCCGGTCTTCCGGTTCGGGTTTTCAATCACAATGCCCATGCTCTCCTGCTGCCTGGGCAGCACATGATGGAACAGGGCAAAGATCACCAGCGCCACGCCTGTCAGAACTATATCCAGCAGCAGCTTTTTCCAGATACTGCGTTTCATCATCCATCACTCCCGGATTTCATGTCGGATTCTCTCCGCACGTTCAGTATACGCACAAGCCTTAAATCAACCTTAAAATAAATATGAACAATCTGTAAATCCCAAAAATCCGCGCACGAAAAAAGTCCGGACGTCTGTCCGGACCCAGGCGGGACCAGTTACCCGCCGATTTCCGCCTCGATATCCTTCACCGTTCTCGGGATCGCCGCAGAGAGATTCTCGCATCCGCCCTCCGTCACAAGACAGTTGTCTTCCAGACGGAATCCGATGCCCCAGGCTTCATTGTAAATGCCCACATCCACGCAGAACACCATGTTCGGCGTGATCTTTCCGGGGCGCTCCACCACGTCATGCACGTCATATCCGATATGATGCGCTCCGCCGTGCCACATATACGTCCCAACTTCCTCCGGGTGCTTCATGACGCCGGCTTCCACCAGCTTTTCCGCATTATACCTGCGGATTTCCCGGTCCACTTCCGCCATGTCCATGCCCGGGCGGATCATGTCAAACATATGATTGCTCGTGGCCAGGGCGCATTCAAAGAGCAGCTTCTGACGTTCAGAAAAATGCCCGTTCACCGGCCAGCCGCGGCTCACATCCGCGATATGTCCGTCCCACTGAGCGCCCACATCGTTGAGCACCATGTCCCCGTCTTTTGCCTGTCCGCGGTAGCTGTAATAATGAATGCAGAAATTGTTTTCGCCCGCGGAAATAATGGACGGAAAGCCCGGGCCCTCCGGTCCGTACTGCCCGATGGCCCTGTCAAACTCCGCCTTCAGCTGATACTCATAGATGCCCGGTCTTGTGGCGTGCATCATGGCCAGAATGCCTTTGCCGGTGATCTCCTCCGCCCTGCGCAGCGCCGCGATCTCCTCCGGTGTCTTGATCAGCCGCAGCCTGCGCAGAATGCGGTTGGCATTCTCCACATGCACAAAGGGATATTCGCGCCCGGCCAGGGCAAGGAAATTCTGGGCAGGCCGGTCACGGTCGGAAGGCTCCGCCCGGAACAGGTCCAGGTACAGGTGCCGGATGTCCCAGCCCATCTCACGGTAATGCCCGCCCGCAAGAATCGTGTGCACATCGGAAGCAAACGCGTCCGTATACCGGATTTCCTTTACCCCGGACACTTCCTGTGCCTCACCTGGCTGCACGCGCCTGCCGGTCCAGCGCTCTGCCATGGGATCCGGCGGCAGCAGATACAGCCGCTCCACGGTTTCCCCGTCCCCGTCCTTCGTGGCCATGAGCACGGCATTCTTGCACTCCAGGCCCGTCAGGTACACAAAATTCCGGTCCGCGAAGAACGGATAGAATTCATCATTGGTTTTGCGCACTTCCTCCCCGGAAAAGATCAGGAGCATGGAGTGCGGAAGCATCTCCTCATACAGTTTTCTGCGGTTTTCCATGTGAAACAGCCGGTCCATGATGCGTCTCTCCTCTCGTGCCAGGCACTTCAGCCTGTCCGGGAATTGTACCGCACTCCCGCTGCGCCTGCAATGGGCTTGCGCGGCCGGATTTTCCCGGTATACTATGGTCAGATGCCGCTTTCCCGGCGGCACATCGGGGAGGTAAATATCATGAAACGCTTTGCAGTCCTTCTCCTTTTTCTTCTGCTCATCTGCGTCTCATCCCGGGCAGAGACTGACCTGACCGGCATGTGGCAGCTGGTGCGCGGGGATACGGACCTGTTCGCCCTGGTCATTCATGACGACATGACCGGCGAAGTGTATCAGGCCCCGGACGCCAAGGCCGATCCCGTCTATGGATCGCTGCTCATGAGCGGCCGGTTTGCCCTGGGAAAGATGCTGACCCTGCCCAACGGGGAAATGTTTGCCTTCACCCTGGAAGAAGACGGTGACCAGACGCGTCTGCTCCTTAAAAAGGGCGGTCAGGAGCTTGCATATATCCGCGTGCCCACCCTGCCTCAGCTTTTCCTCTCCGGTAAGGAGGCGGCTTTTCAGGCTGAGGACGGAAGGATGCTCACGCTTCTTCCCGGCGGCACATGCACGCTGGATCAGGAAGAAGGCACCTGGGAGCTCGGAGTGCTGACCTTCAAGGACCGCACTTTCCTTTTCCAGTTCCTCCCCGACTCCGGCGACTATCTGCTGCTGGAGGCCGAGGGTCCTGAAACCGGCGCATCCGCCCGTTTCCTGCCCGTTTCCTGAGTACAGCCCCGGGCCTGTCCAATTCGGTCGCTTTCGTCCCATTTGATGTATTTATTCATGAATCAGTGAATAATTATCCCGTTTATGCACTATGTATGTTTGCTGAATCGTCATAAATTTATTGAAAATTTTCTTGTTTTCCCCTATTGACATTCATGCATAACGGTTGTATATTTTCTCACGTACCAACTGAAATGCAAAGGAGATTACGAGTATGAAAAAGTTTCTGACTTTCGCCCTGATTCTGGCCATGCTGAGCCTCACCATGTTTGCCGCTGTTGCAGAACAAAAGACCACCCTGACCGTTGCTCTGAGCCCTGACTTCGCTCCCATGGAGTTCGTGGATACCTCCAAGGAAGGCCAGGATCAGTATGTTGGCTTCGACGTCACCCTTGCCAAGTACCTGGCTCAGGAAATGGGCCTGGAACTGGAAATCAAGGCCATGAGCTTTGACGCCTGCCAGACCGCCGTTCAGGTGGGCAGTGTGGATATGTCCATCTCCGGTTTCTCCAAGACCGACGAGCGCGCTGAGAACTTCCTGCTGTCCGACTTCTATCAGGCCGGCGACAACGAAACCCAGCAGGTCATCATCGTAAAGGCTGACAAGGCCGGCACCTTCAAGACCGCTGAGGATTTCGCGGGCATGGTCATCGGCTGCCAGGACGCCAGCCTCCAGTACAATCTGTGCAGCACCCAGCTGCCTGAGAGCTGCGAGATCAAGCTCTTCAAGGCCATTGACGAAGCTGTGGAATCTTTGAAGATCGGTAAAGTTGACGCTGTAGCCGTAGCTGACGGCAACGCCGATGCCATCATCGCCAACAACGACGCGGTTGCCAAGTCCGGCTTCGAATTCGACGTGGCTGACGATCAGAAGGACAACGTCATCCTGCTCAACAAGAACAGCACCGAACTGCTGGCCAAGGTCAATGAGATCCTTGCCAAGGCCAAGGCTGAAGGCCTGTATGCCGGCTGGTATGCCGAAGCCAAAGAGCTTGCCGGCATCGAGACTGCTGCTGAGATTTCCATCGAAGAATAATCCCACAAACATGACCGGGCCGGCCGCGTCTTCGCAGCCGGCCTTTTTTCCCGGAGGAGGGATTTCATTTGTCCTTTACCACCATCTTTGAGAACATCATCAAGATCATGTCCAAGTACTGGGACGTGTTCTTGATCAAGGGTGTCAGCATCACCCTGCTGCTCTCCGTGATCACCGTCGGCTTCGGCACGGTTCTGGGTTCCCTGTTTGCCCTGGGCCGCCGCTCCCGCTTCGGCATCATTCGTTTTCTCGTCACGGCCATTGTGGAAGTCGTCCGCGGCACGCCTATCCTCCTTCAGCTCTATGTAGGCTATTTCATCGTGCCTCAGATCTTTTCCTTTATAAGAATATCAGACTTTACAGCTATCTCAGTAGCCCTGATTATCAACTCGGCCGCCTACGTGTCCGAAGTCATCCGCTCCGGCATTCAGGCCGTGGACAAGGGACAGACGGAAGCCGCGCGCAGCCTTGGTCTGAACGCACGGCAGACCATGATGAAGATCGTGCTTCCCCAGGCCGTCAAGAACATTCTCCCCGCTCTGGGCAACGAGTTCATCATGATCATCAAGGAGACCTCCCTGGCCTCCACGTTCTTCATCGGCGACCTGATGACCAGCTACCTCACCGTCAAGGGCCGCACCTACCTCAGCCTTGAGTGTCTGATCATCGTCGGCATTATCTACTTCGTGCTGACCTTCACGCTCAGCAAGCTGGTGAATATGTACGAAAGGAGACTGAAGAGCCATGATTAAGGTTGTGGATCTGCATAAAAGCTTTGGCAGTCTTCACGTGCTGCGCGGCGTGACGGAGCATATCAAGCCCGGCGAATGCGTCTCCATCATCGGGCCCTCCGGCGGCGGCAAGAGCACGTTCCTGCGCTGCCTGAACCTTCTGGAGACCCCGGAACAGGGCCAGATTTTCATTGAAGGCGTGGAAATCACGAACAAGAACATCGACATCAACCTGCACCGTCAGAAGATGGGCATGGTGTTCCAGCTCTTCAATGTATTCCCGCATCTGTCCGTCAAGGAAAACATCACCCTGGCCCCCACCCTGCTCAAGAAGAAGACGCCTCAGGAAGCGGATGAGATGGCCATGGCCCTGCTCAGCCGCGTAGGTCTCGCCGACAAGGCAGAGGAACATCCCGGCAAGCTTTCCGGCGGTCAGAAGCAGCGTCTTGCCATTGTGCGCGCCCTGGCCATGGAACCGGATGTCATGCTCTTTGACGAGCCCACGTCCGCTCTGGATCCGGAAATGGTGGGTGAAGTACTGGACGTAATCAAGAACCTGGTCAAGACCGGCATGACGTCCGTCATCGTCACCCACGAGATGGGCTTTGCCAAGGAAATCTCCGACCGCGTCCTGTTCATGGACGAGGGCATCATTGCCGAAGAGGGTCCGCCCTCCCAGGTGTTCGGAAACCCGCAGAATCCGAGAACCAAGGAATTCCTCAGCAAGGTTCTGTACTGATCTTACGCCGCCCCCGGGCGGCTTTTCTTATGACCGAAACAAAAGGCATGACCATGTGCGGCCATGCCTTTTGCTGTGTTACTTTTCAAAGCTGTGGGGCTTGACTTCCGGGGGAATCAGGCACTGATAGCTCTCCCCTTCCAGACGCCTGTGCTGTTCCTTCCAGGCCTCCTCCAGCACCTCCGGATGCAGGATCAGCTCCCGCGCCGTCTCCGCCATGATGCGGCCGGCCTGGATCATGCCCTTCATGGCATAACTGGTCTTGCCCTGGGCCACCCACTGCCAGGAATGGCCGCCGGCACCGTAGCTGTAGCAGTTCACATTAGCGGTGACGGTGGGAATCACCCAGCTCACGTCGCCCACGTCCGTGCTGCCCATCTCGCAGATGTCATAGGGCGTGCATTCCACATAATAGTCGCACATGGGCTGGGTCAGAATGCTCTCCTTCAGTCTCGCCTTGTCCACCACATTCTCCGGCAGATGTCCGGCCAGCTGCTCTCTGGGATAGGAATCCTTGAACGCCTGAGCCATGGCGCGCTCTTCCTCGGTATATTCAGGCACGCCCACCCTGCGGAACACGCCGTCCATGACATGCTCCAGGGTGAAGTTCGGTACAGTATTGCTCAGACCTTCATCGAAGAGGATCTCCAGCTCTGTCTCCGTCATCAGCGCGGCGCCCTGGGCGATCTTCTTCACGCGTTCATAGAGCTTCTGGCACTGGGGATTGGTGGCTGAGCGGATAAAGTACCGGACTTCGCTGTGCGCCTGCACCACGTTGGGGCTCGTTCCGCCCGCATCCGTGTAGGCATAATGCACCCGGTCGCTGTCTTCCATATGCTCGCGCAGATAATTCACGCCCACGCTCATGAGCTCCGCCGCGTCCAGCGCGCTGCGCCCCAGATGCGGAGCCCCGGCCGCGTGGCTGGCCACCCCGTGAAAGCGGAAATAGCTCTGGATACAGCTCTGGCTGGAACCGGAGGAAACCTTGTTGTACAGGCTCGGATGCCAGGTGATGGCCACATCGCAGTCATCAAAGAAGCCGTCCCTGGCCATATAGGCCTTTCCGCTTCCGCTCTCTTCCGCCGGGCATCCATAGATCCGGACCTGGCCTTCCAGGCCTTCTTTCTCCATGATTTCCCGCAGCATAAGCCCGGCCGCAATAGCGCCGACACCCAGAAGATGATGTCCGCAGCCCTGACCCATTTCCATGCCCTCGGCCTTTTTCTCATGCGTGCAGAAAGCTTCCTGGCTCAGTCCGTGCAGAGCGTCAAACTCGCCCAGCAGCGCGATCACCGGCTTGCCCTTGCCCCAGACGGCCATATACCCGGTCACGGTGTCCGCCACATTTTCCTGGACCTCAAATCCCTGCGCGCGCAGAAATTCCACGTGTGCACGGCTGCTTTCATATTCCATGAACCCGGGTTCCGGGGTTGCCCATACACGGCACACCAGTTCCTCAAGCTCGTGGATCACCTGTTCATTGACTTCATGCATGTCTTTTTCCACCTTTCGGCAGGGCATCCCTTCTGCCTTTTCTGCAGAATTCAGGAACCACCTGTCCTCTCATTGTATCCAATTCCGTCATTCCCGTAAAGACAGCCTGAGAATAGAAACACAATCTGTACATATTGTCCCGGCATAGGAAAAGGGAGACAGCACGCATGCTGTCTCCCGGGGAATCCTTGTGGTTTCGATTATGTCCTTCTGCGGCTTGTGACCATTATACCGGTCAGGCCTGCCAGGGACAGGACCGCCAGGATGATCCACAGCGCGATCGGCTGGGTATCACCCGTCTTCGGGATGGCGGTATTCGTGATCGTGCCGCCGTCATAGGCGCAGCTGGTCACATTGGACACATTCCCGTAGTTCTCGTAGCGTACCACAAACCCGGGAATCTCGGTCTCCACCACGGTGTACACCGCCTTCTGCCCGTTCCAGGTCAGCGGCAGATTGTACCAGTGATAGTATCCGTTGGCATCCGGTGTGCGCTTGCCTGTGTAGTATACATCGCCGTTCACCAGCAGGGTCAGTTCAATATCAGGCGCTTTCTCGCCCTCGCGCAGACCCGACCAGACCTTGCGTACCGTCATGGACGTTGCCTGGCTGTTGGTGATGGTGCCGCCATCATAGGCAGCCCGGTTCCTTCCGGCATAGTCGCCCACATTGGAGTAGCCTGCCACATAGCCGCTGACGCGTTTTTCCTTCGCGCTGTAGGTGACCACATTGCCGTCACGGTCATACCTGGGCAGGTTCTCCACCGTATAGGTATTTCCGCTGCGGGTCACTTCAGGCTGAGGATCCATGATTTCATCATTGGCATACATGACCAGGGAAATCGGACCATTGGTGCCGTCGGCCCATACCTTGGACACCGAGAACTTCGTATTGACCTGGGTGTTGACGAACACATGGTCCGCCTTGCCGGATCCGACCGTACCGCTCACCGCTCTGGACGCCTTGCCGTCCACCTTGGTGGTGTAGCGTCCGTCACGGTCCTCGGTGATCACATACTCGGTACCCGTCGGGACACCGCTGAGCATCACCGTCTGATCGGCCTTCACCTCAATGGTCTGTCCGGAGCGGTACTTGCCGGTGGAGATTTCCTTGCCGTCTTTTCCGCTCAGCGTGACCGTCACGGCCTCTTCCAGTTCCTTGCCGTTCTGGGACAGCTTCACATCGAAGTAGAAGATGTCATCCGCACGGCCGCCTTCGATCTTCTTGGTGAAGATCAGCTTGTCCACTTCCGTATTGCGGAAGATGATGTCGGCCTCGTTCTCCTCTTCATCCAGGCGTGTCACCCGGGTGATCATGTTGCCGCAGCCATCGTCTTCCACATAGACTTCCACAGTAAAGACCTGCGGATCATAGACCATGTCGCTCCGGTCTCCGGCCTTTTCAAAGATGCGGTATCCGTAGCGCTGCCCGTCATCTGCCAGCGTATAGTCCAGGGCTCCGAAGAGTACCTTGCCCTCCTTGTCCGTGGCTTCGAGATGCACCTTCTTGGTGTTTTCAAAGCGCTTGTCCGGATGATTCTCCAGGACGAAGGTATATTCACCATCCTGCTTCGGCACCCTGCTGTTAACCAGCTTTTCAGCACTCAGCTGCAGGCGGCCTCTGGATACATACTGGTTCTTCCAGACCACTTCATTCTTCTGACCTGAAGCATTGGTCTTCACCATCACGCCTTCCAGAGAGGACAGCACAGAGGTATAGGCCTGGATCGGGTCACCCTTGGCATCCACCGGCACTGCTTCGGTAATCTTATAGGTGGCACCCACGGGAATGCCGGTGATCTCCACTTTTTCCTTGTGGCTCAGAGCAATACCTTCCGCCGTCAGCCGGGAACCGGTCTTGTCCGCGTGGAAGATGATCTGCTCTTCATAAACCTTCTTTCCTTCGCTGTTCAGGAATACAGCCGCCATCGGCCGGTCTTCAGACATGTCTGCAAGACCCGTGAGCTCGACCGTGAACAGGAACGACTGCTCCGCTGCCTTCTTATGCTCGTTTTCATCCAGCACCTTGTCGCCGACATAGATGAGCTTCTGCAGCGTCAGGCTGTCCGTATCCGTCTTGTTGGTGAACACGGCGCGGTTTTCATCCGCGGTCACTGTGCCCCTGTCACCCTTCTGACCGTCGCGCACATATCCTGCAGCATCTCTTTCCATGATCTCATAGGTGGTTCCGTAAGGCAGCTTTCCGATGACCGCTGTTTCGCCAGCCTTCAGGCGGATGCTTCCGCCCAGTCTGGCTTCCCGGATCTCCAGGACTTCTTCCCGGATCACTTCGTCTTCCGCACCGGTCTTCTCCCTGACCACGCGCACGGGGAAGGTGCCGGTCATTCCGGTGTTCTCCACATCCGCCAGAGTGACAGTGAATGTGAAAGCTGTATCCGTGCCGCTGAAGCTCGACAGCTCCTTGGTGATGCGGAGTTCTTTCTTGGCACGGTTCACAAACTCGATCTTCTCAGCTTCTGCCGCCTTGCCATCTTTCCCGATGACCTCAAAGGCCGGTGTGATGGAAACGGCTCCTTCACCATTATCCTCCAGAACCACTGTCATTCTGTATGTTCTTGAATCATACAGAATATCGTCGTCGCTTCCTGCCTTTTCACGGATGGTATAAATCTTCTCCGTCTTTACATGCTCGCCTTCCTCGACATCCAGGTCTTCCAGCGTATAGCTGATATCGTTGAATATTACCTTGCCCGTATGCCAGTCAGCATCAGCCGTCTGCAGAAGCTTGCCGTCTGCATCCAGCAGTTCCACGCTGAACGCATCCTTCTCATTCATCGGGCGACCCAGCAGTGTCTTTATCACTTCGGGTCTGAAGCTCCCCTGCGGAGTATAGGTGTTTGAGAACCGTATGACGGTCTGTTCATCTGTCTTCGGCGCTGCTTTCAGGAGTCTTCTCGCACCCTCTGCCGCTGCAGTTTCCGTCGTACTCCCCTGATTGCTCCGGATATGAGGCGTGACTTCAACTCCGCCTTTACCGTCGTCTCTGAGAGTCAGTTCCACTACAAACTCGGCAGTGTCATAGGCAATGCTCGCATCCTCACCTTTCGTCTGCCGGACCGTGTAAATCAGAACGGTGTCCGTATACAGTCCGTTTTCATCTTTCAGCAGATCCTCGGCAGTGAACGCCAGTTCCTGGAAAGCAAATGTGCCATCTTCTTCGTTCCAGGCCACATCCACTGCTTCGGCTTTGTTATCAGTGATCTTCCTGGACAGGATAAACTGGAATTCACCTTTCTTCAGAATCTTGTTGCCGCCTTCAAACTCCAGAATACCCGTCACCGTATAACGGCCGCCGGCACGGTAGACATTCTCAAAAATCTCACTGGAAGTCTCTCCGTTGAGAATCCATCCGCTCCTGGGTTCCGGACAGGTATAGCCTTTCTCCTCATCGTCCGGCTCGGTTTCCTGAATCTCATACCTGTATCCGGCAGGCAGGTTACGGATGACCAGAGTTTCGCCCGCCTTAAGGATTACAGATGTTTTCCCATCCTCGCCAAACACCGCCGGCTCGCCTTCCCTGTCCGTGAAGAACTCGCCGCTGACCGGAATACCGTCTGCATTCTTTATGCAAACCTCAAACTCAAACTCCCGGGTCTTGTCCGCTGTCCCTGTCACGATCAGACCTACACGCAGATTCCCGGCGTAGATCAGATTATTGACAGTTTCTTTTTCCGCGGTTTTCCCGGCTTCCACTGTAACCGTGTCCGTTGCATCCTCTCCGCGGACTTCTACCATACGGTCGGGAGCATTCGTCTGCTTCACGGTATAAACGCCGGGAACAAGATTGTCCAGTGTCGCACTTGCTGCTTTCCCATCCTTAATCGTGATGGAGATCTTCTTTTCATAGTCGTTCTCACCGCTCACAACGAAAGAGTAATTTCCATCAGCAAGCGTGGTTTCCGTCTCGGTATCGTTCACTTTGACAGACTGAGTCAGCTTTATGCTGCCACGACGGGTCCGGTTCCGAACCGTAAGCGTGCGCATATTGCTGCTGTCAATGATACCCTGGTTGGTACTGGATTTGACCGCCACCCCGTCCTTCATGTACTCCAGTTCATAACGGGGATCTTCGAATCCTTCCTTTTCGGTATCCAGAACTTCCTCTACCGTGAACTTTGTGCCCTTGGTGAGACCTTTGAATGTCCTGCTCGAACCAGCTTTCAGTTCAATGGACGCCTGGCCGCGTTCATCGAACTTTACGTCACTGATTCGGCCGGTCAGGGGTTTCCCGTTTTCATCCGCGAGCGTGACTCTGAATATGTATCCTCTTGAACCGTCCTCACCCTCGCCTACATTAAAAGCTTTCACAATTCTGAGTGTTCCGTTCACGTTGCGTATATTGGTAAAGATCACCTGATTGCTTTCCGGAACATTCAGTGTTCCCGAATAGGCCGCCGCCTTATCCGGCTTCAGATTATCCAGTGCCTCGATGGCTTCAATGCTTCCGTCGGCATGGATCCGGTCTGTCTCCTGATAGAAATCAGAATAATCAAATTCTTCCACGGCATACCGACTGCCCACGGGAAGACCTGTAATCCTGGCCAGCCCGGTTTCCGTATTCCCGCCGGTCCTGGCCACGGTGAACCAGCCCTCATGGCGCCTGTCACTGGACGATACCGGCACTGTTTCATTGATACGTGAAACAGATACGCCCTTTTCAAAGCGGATATCGCCATACACTCCATTGATTTCCTCGTTTACTGCACCCTGCGCAGTATAGACTCTGACGCGGAATTCAAACCACGTGTTTGTATCTTCTTCATCCCCATCCGTCTTCTTTTCAATGGTCAGCGCGCCATACCGGTTCCGCGTATTCGTAAATACGGCCCGGCTCACCGCTTCTTTTTCAATGACTCCTTCTGCGCGGTCCTTATCCGTAATATATCCGTTCGTGAAAGTCTGGGAAATCCTATAGGCAGTACCTGCAGGCAGACCGGAGGCGTACTTCATTTCACCGGCACGCATCTGCACCACAGCTTTTCCGCCCGCATCAAACGTCATATCGCCATAGGTGCCTGCCGTAAATCCTTCTTCTGCATTGGTCAGATCCAGCTGCACTTCAAAAGTGAACGAATCGTCAGCCGCCGCTGCATTGCCTTCCGAGTTTACCAGCAGCTCCAGCGTACCGAGTCCATTGCGCATATTGGTCACTGTAACCCGATTGCTTTCACTGACCATTTTCTCGGTCACTTTCCCGGCTTCCTCTGCAATGCCCTCAATGAATCCTGCAGCATTGACCAGTATCGTGCTGATGCCTTCACCGGGTTCGGTTTCCGTCACCACGTAAGAGATTCCATGAGGAAGTCCGAGGAAAACCTGTTTTTCATCCTTTTTCAGCTGGAACTGGACAGATGCAGACGCCCTGCTTCCACTTTCCGAAAATGTCAGGCCCCCCACAGTCTGACCGGCTAGGTTCAAAGGACCGGTAAACGTTGCATTCATCCTGAATGCACTATCGGCAAACTGTTCCATATCGTTGCCGGCAAAGGTGTTGGTTATAACGATTCCGCCAAAACTGCTGCGGCTGTTTACCACTTCGGCAAGCTGCGGGACAGGATCAGCAGACAGGCTGCCTTCAATCATTCCCTCTGCCGGAATGCTCATGTACAGTCCGGATGCATTCGACTGCACTGCCTGCACCGTATAGTGTGTTCCATTGGGGAGTCCGGTGAAAACACGGCTTTCACCGCTTCGGAGATCAAATTCATAGCTCCCGTCAACAAATGCAGTAGTGCCGAAAAGTCCGCTGAGAGGACTGCCTTCCGCATCAGCCAGAGACAGTCTCAAGCGGAAGGCATGCTCCGTTTCCGTGTCATTGCCGTCCAGTGTCAGAAGCACCTTCACGTTTCCATAGGTGCGGCTTTCACAGACAACACTTTCTCCCTGCGTGTTTGAAATAACACCGCTGTTCTTGTCACCCGCCCATACCGTTTCAGTGTTCGGAATCGGTGTCTCCTCCACCACATACGATACGCCGGCCGGCAGACCGCGGATGATGAGGGTTTCGCCGGCCTTCAGGCTGATATCACCGGAAATCCCGTCGGCAAACACAACACTCCCGATACGATCAACGCCTTCGGTATCATAACTGCCGCTGATACTGCCTGCGTCACTGGTGAGTCTGACCTTGAATGTATACAGATTGTCTTTCAGGCTTTCCGGGACTCCGCCGGCTACTGTTTTTGTCAGGGACAGACTTCCCTGAATGCTCCGATTGCTGATGAATTCTGCCGTGGGAACGATTTCCGCATTGTTTCCGGCGACTTCCACGATCAGATAGCCCTCGTCGTTTCCGACAAGCTTTATGTCTTCATGATTGTTGGATACATCTTCACGAATACGATATGTGCCGGGCAGCAGACGGTCCACCTGAACCATGGCTGGCTGGCCGTCACGGACTTCCAGCGTGACAGGTTCCCGGACAGTTTCAAATGCATCCTGTTCATTCTTCCGCTCCAGGATGAAAGTATATACGCCGTCTGCATCCGTGCCATCTGTGGGCATTCCATTGACCAGAACGCGCTTGGCAATTCTCAGGGAACCCAGATCGGTCCTGTTGGCGATAGTGACGATGCGCTGGTCGGCAGCAATGGTGCCGCTGTGTACGCCGTCCCTGGTTACGCTGACCTTTTCCTCGACGCCATCCTGCTTTTCCCTGTACTCCAGCCGGTATACCGGTGCCTGAAATCCTTCAGATGTATAATCATCCTCATTGACCTCAAACGTTGCACCAAACGGAAGCCCACGGATCACCACGCTCTGTCCGGTCCGCAATGCAATGTACGCCTGTCCGTCCTGCCACGCCTGACCATCGCGGAACTCAATCCCGCTGGTTGTATCCAGATAATGAAGCGGATTGCCTTCCCCGTCCTTCATCGTGACACGCACGTGGAAGGCCGATTCCGGCTCGGCATCAAGTCCCAGCGCCTGCATCCGGATTTCAAGCGCGCCGGTACGATTTCTGGTGAAAACAAACTCGGCCCTGTTGGTATGCCGTGCGCCATCAAAGGTATAGCTGTCGCCCTCGATCATGGATCTGGTAACAGAAGTCTTCGCTTCTTCTTCAGCACAGTTCACGACAAGCGGCCGGATCAATCCGCCGGCATTGGATGAAGTGCTTTCGGCTTTGTCATAAACAGACCAGCAGTCCGCTGTTTCCACCGAATATCTCAGTCCGGCAGGCAGTCCTGTAATCACTACAGGGTTCTCCACACTTACCTTGAAAAAGCCCTCAGGAACTGTTCCGTTGAGATAGTCCACGTCATCGGGATTCGCCTGGGCAGCGGATACACCATTGCTGAAATGCACGTCTCCGTACTTACCGCTGACCCGATCTGCGCCTTCCCCTGTCAGGGTAACGCGGAAAGCAAACCAGGAACGCACATCCGGATCATTCCCGGCTGTCCGTGCTTCAATAACAAGTCCACCATATCCACTTTTCTGGTTGACAATGTTCACTGTGTTGGATGTATCTGTATCCACCGTTCTGGTGAAGCTGTTCACAGCTTCCGCGTTCTCCTGCGTATCCCCGCGGACCAGCTGGAATGTGGTTACATAACCATCCTGATTGGCTTCCGCCTCTGAAACGGTATAGACCGTTCCGCTGGGCAGCTGCGGAATCACCACACTTTCGCGGTCATTCAATATGAAACTGGCCTTCCCATTGGCGAAAGTCACATCACCATACTCGCCATCAGGAACATTTGCTTCCAGGACAAAGTGGAATTCCTTGCCCGTTTCTCCCATATTGCCGGCAACAGTATTGGCAATGCGCAGTTCACCGAAAGCGTCACGGGTGTTTGTGAACAGCACCGTATTGCTGCCTGACAACACTGCCGCTGACGCTTCATATGCATTTCCTTCAACCGTTCCGGTCACAGCAGCTCCGTCATTTCCGGCAACCACGGTCTGGTATCCGAGCTCGGAATAATTATCCTCCCGGATTTCATACACAGTACCGGCAGGAATGCCCGTGTAGACTCTCCTGTCTCCTCCGCGGAGTTCAAACGTCTCTGATGCTCTGCCACCGGCAAATACAAGCGATGTTTCACTGTTTCCGGTTTTTGCCGTAAAGACGGTGCCATCGGCTGAAGCATCCGTGCTGAAGACCGCGGTGAAACGGAACAGACGGTCCGTTTCAACAGCGTTGCCCTGATTTTTCAGCTCCACGCTCACATTACCGTAACTGTTCCTGGTCTGGACAAATTCAACGCCCGCTCCGCGCTCCACAGTCAGTTCCGAAGACAATTCACGCACGGTTTCGCCGGAACGAATAATTCCCGTTGCAAAGCCTTCCAGACTGTAATCCCTGGCTCTGATGGCAAGCACATATCCCACAGGCAGCTTCAGTTTCAGGGTCTGTCCGCCTTTCACGGTCACTGAAGCACTGCCGTCTTCAAAGCTGACCTTTTCCGTGCTTCCGACACGCTCGATTTCAAATTCACCATTTACCGGTTCGCCGTTATTCTTGAGCGACAGATCAAATGCGAATGCCATATCGCCAATTTCGCTGACAGCATTCCCGCTCAGAGTATTCTTCAGCGTCACAGCAGCACCGGATGCGTTGGTAAACACAGCACCGTTCTCATCATACCTGACGCGTGCCCTCAGCTTCCGTGTGGCCTGATCCGCGCTGACTTCAACAGTGACCGTCTCTCTGTGCGCATCGTACACAAGGTTGTCCGCTTCGAAAGGAACCTGATCTATATAGTAAGTGTAGGTGCCCGGCTCGTCGAAGACCATGGGATCAAACAGTATACGGCCGTCCGCCTCATTCATCCGGGTCTGCATCACGCGCCCGTCCCTGTTTTTCAGCTGGAAGGAGAACTCTTCCCCTTTCAGCTCACCGTGGCCTGAAACAACAGATGCCTCGACTGCGGCTGAGATTTCCTCAACCACATCCTCTTTATTGACGAAGACTGCCGCATCCTCTTCTTCTGAGTCCTCATAGTCGACCGTCATGAAATAGTTGTTTTCCGAATGCACGATCGAAACAGTTACAGCATGGATCGTATCGTCATAGCGAATGCCATTGAGGACATTGTTCACGGCATCCTCAGGAATCTCTTCACAGATTTCAAAATGCGCTTCATATCTCTGCGGCCCATCCTGAAATGTCACCGGCAGATTGAACACTGCTTCGCCGCTCTGATTCACATAGGCGACAGCTGCATTCTTTCCGGCTCCTTCAAGCACTTCCTGTGCAAAGGCGTCAGGCTCCGCGTGCTCTGTTCCGTTCTCGTCCTCCACCCAGACAGTTCCAGGGCGTACCATAAAACTGTAATTTCCGCTTTCGGGCTTGTACAGATTCCCTTCCGAATCCATGACCCACTTTCTTGCTCTGAGGACAATTCCTTTCTCTTCTTCTACGGTCAGTGTATCTCCGCTGGCATAGATGAACGAGCCGGCGTCCGTCTTTTCTCCAAAGGCAAAGCGTACAGGATAGTCAAGAAACAGATACCCCTCCGGGACCTGAATCTGTTCAAGATAATACGCTTTCCCCATCTCAAAAGCCCAGCCATCCGCCGCCCGTTCCCCGCTCAGCACGGAAACTCCATTGGAATCGGTGGTCACGGTCACCTGTTCCCCGTTATTGTTCATCACCGGTGTGCCGTCCGCCTCATACAGGGCGAACACTGCGCCGGAAAGCTGCCTGCTGGCGTTTCCCGATTCCTGTGTAACGATGCGGATGCTTACAGGTTCATCAGAAATCACTGTTCCGGTATCTTCTGAGGATGCTGCAGCAACTGAAGCGAACGCCAGGAAACACATGGCAATCACCATTGCCATCATGGATTTTCTCCATCCCGGTTTCTGCATTTTTTTCATTCTCTTCATTTCTTCCGCCTCATATTCTATTTCGTTTACGCACTCCCGGCAGATGAAGCCGGCACGATTCATCCACGTATGCATCACTGTGATTTCCTCCGCCTGTAGAAATAGGATTCCATGTAAAAGACACACACTAATGTGTCCGTATTGATCTTATATGGATTCTGCACGCCAGCCCGAATTCATATCAGGCTGCGGCATTCTGATATATGCTGCAAGGCATTTTCAGACCTGTTTCCGGTCCGCCTGGGGCATCACGTACCGCCCGGGAAAAGAGGGCACAAATATACCAGAATATCAACTATCATAATAGCGTTTTCAAGCCATATCTGTCAAGAAGTTCATGCTGAAATGCACAAGATAAAGGGCTTTCCGGCCAGTTTTACTCAAGGTTCTGTATGCTCTTCGGTTTTCCCGCTTGTCTGTGCATGGAAGTTCATCTATACTTTTCCCTGCACAAAACGATTCGGAGGCGATCCCATGCGCTTTGCCGGCATGCAGAAGCTCACGCTTCTCGATGTACCCGGACACACCGCCTGCACGCTCTTCACGGCAGGCTGCAATCTCCGCTGCCCTTTCTGCCATAACAGTATTCTTGTACCCTCGGACACGGACCAGCCCCTGGACGAGGCGGACATCCTGGACTTTCTCACAAAACGCCGCGGCCTTCTCGACGGCGTCTGCATCACCGGCGGCGAGCCGCTGATGCACCCGGAACTGGAGACATTTCTGGAAAAGGTCCGTGCACTCTCTTCTTATTATATAAAGCTGGATACCAACGGCACGTTTCCGCGCCAGCTCCGTCACCTCATTGACCGGAATCTTCTGGACATGGTGGCCATGGACATCAAGAACACGCCGGAAAAGTACGCCATGACCTGCGGGCTTCCGGACATGCGCCTTGATCCGGTGAAGGAAAGCATCGAACTGCTCCGGGATGCCCCCATTGAGGTGGAATTCCGTACCACCGTGATGCGGGAGATGCATACAGAAGAAGATCTGCGCAGGATCTGCACCTGGACCGGCGGCCGGCGGAACTATTTTCTCCAACCTTTTCTTTCCTCACCTCAGGTGCCGGATTCCAGTCTGTCCGCCTATCCAGTGCAGGAAATGGAGGAACTTGTCCGGAATCTGCAGCGGGATTATCCCTGGGTGCATCTGCGCGGCGGGGACTGAATACCACATCTTGTGCCAAATTTGTATTTCTTTTTCTAGATATTGACATTTCGCATTTTGCTCCGTACAATGAGCCAGCAGCCGGTTTCGGAATAACCGGTTTAACGACAACATCATCACCTGAAGGAGCGCATCCATGTACAGTGTAGTAAAGCGCGATGGGCAGATCGCGCCTTTTGATCTGACCAAGATCAGCAAAGCCCTTGAAAAGGCATTCATAGCCACCGGTCAGCCCTATCACCCCAATGTCATCGACATGCTGGCCCTGAAGGTCACCAGCGACTTCAGCAGCCGGATCCGGGACGGGCTCGTCCATGTGGAGGAAATCCAGGACAGCGCCGAACGCATTCTGTCCGACGCCGGATATGCCAATGTGGCCAAGGCCTATATTCTGTACCGCAAGAGCCGTGAAAACGTCCGGAACGTGAGCGAAACCGTGCTGGACTACAAGAAGCTGGTGGACAGCTACCTCAAGGCTTCCGACTGGCGCGTCAAGGAAAACGCCACGGTTTCCTATTCCGTGGGCGGTCTGATTCTCTCCAACTCCGGTGCCATCACCGCGAATTACTGGCTCAGCGAGGTGTATGACCAGGAAATCGCCGATGCTCACCGCAACGCGGACATTCATCTCCATGACCTGAGCATGCTCACCGGCTACTGTGCCGGCTGGTCCCTGCGCCAGCTGATCCAGGAAGGCCTGGGCGGCGTCATGGGCAAGATCACGTCCAAGCCCGCCAAGCATCTTGCATCCCTGTGCAATCAGATGGTCAACTTCCTGGGCATCATGCAGAACGAATGGGCCGGCGCACAGGCTTTCTCTTCCTTTGACACCTATCTGGCCCCCTTTGTCCGCACCGATCATCTCTCCTATGACGAAGTGCGCAAGTGCATTGAGTCCTTCGTCTACGGCGTCAACACGCCCAGCCGCTGGGGCACCCAGGCACCCTTCTCCAATATCACGCTGGACTGGAGATGCCCGCCGGACCTGAAGAACATGCCCGCCATTGTGGGCGGTGAAGCCATGGACTTCACCTACGGCGACTGCCAGGCGGAAATGGACATGATCAACAAGGCCTTCATCGAGGTCATGATCGACGGCGACGCGGAAGGCCGCGGATTCCAGTATCCCATTCCCACCTACTCCATCACCCGGGATTTCGACTGGTCCGATACCGAGAACAACCGTCTGCTCTTCACCATGACGGCCAAGTACGGCACCCCCTACTTCTCCAACTATATCAACAGTGAAATGGAGCCCTCCGATGTGCGCTCCATGTGCTGCCGTCTGCGTCTGGACCTGAGAGAACTGCGCCGCAAGTCCGGCGGGTTCTTCGGAAGCGGCGAGAGCACCGGCTCCATCGGCGTGGTCACCCTGAACATGCCGCGTCTGGCATATCTGTCCCAGAGCGAGGTGGAATTCTATCAGAGACTGGACCATCTCATGGACCTGTCCGCCCGTTCCCTGAAGACCAAGCGCGAAGTCATCACCCGGCTCCTGGACCAGGGCCTGTATCCCTACACCAAGCGCTATCTGGGCTCCTTTGATCACCACTTCTCCACCATCGGCCTGGTGGGCATGAACGAAGCCTGCCTCAACGCCAAATGGCTGCGGAAGGATCTGACGGATCCGGAAAGCCAGCAGTTCACGCGGGACGTGCTCAATCACATGCGCAGCCGGCTGTCGGACTATCAGGAGAAGTACGGGGATCTGTACAACCTGGAGGCAACCCCTGCCGAGTCCACCGCCTATCGTCTGGCACGGCATGACAAGGAGCGCTTCCCGGACATCATCACAGCCAATGAGAACGGCAGCCCCTACTACACCAACTCCTCGCACCTGCCCGTTGGCTATTCCGAGGATATCTTCTCCGCGCTGGACATTCAGGACAGCCTGCAGACCCTCTATACTTCCGGCACCGTGTTCCACGCCTTCCTGGGCGAGAAGCTGCCGGACTGGAAGGCTGCCGCTTCCCTGGTCCGCAAGATTGCGGAAAACTACCGTCTGCCCTACTACACCATGTCCCCCACCTACAGCGTCTGCCCGACCCACGGCTATCTGACCGGCGAGCAGTACGTATGTCCCAAGTGCGGCGGGGCCACGGAAGTGTACAGCCGCATCACCGGCTACTATCGTCCGGTACAGAACTGGAACCAGGGCAAGGCCCAGGAATTCAAGGACCGCAGGCTCTACCAGATCGGCGCTTCCCATCTGACGCACCAGGGCCCGCTCGGCACGGTGGAAGAAAAGCCTCAGAAGCCCGTTGCCTGCGCCATCTCTTCGGATCCTCTGCTCATCACCAGCCGCAACTGCCCCAACTGCGTTATGGCAAAGCGGCTTCTGGAGCAGGCCGGGATCACGTTCACGGAAATGCCGGCCGAAGAAAACCTGGACTTCGTGGAACGCTATTCCATCCGCCAGGCGCCCACCCTGCTGATTCCCACGTCTGCCGGTGCTGACATCTACTCCGGCGCCGGGGAAATCAATGGCTATATTCAGATGCGCAAGCGTCAGCTCGCCTGATCACCCTGATCCGCCGGGACATCCCGGCGGTTTTTTCATAGGCAAGGAGAATTCCCATGAAAGCCATATCTGCCATGCTGTCCATGCAGCGCAAGAGCTGGGAACAGGGCGTCTGTGCCCAGGCCCTGCTGGAGGCCGGTCTGGACGATGCGCTGGTGCCCGTCTGTCTCGGCGCTCTGCACTACCAGCTGCCGGACGGACGTTCCGGCATGCTCGGCGACCTGAACGGCGTTACGGACCCGGTGTCCCTTGGACCGGCATTTCTGCACTGCCATGAACTGACCGGGGATCACGTCTTCCTGAAAGCGGCGGAAGCCCTGGAACACTGGTGTCTCGAGACCGCGCCGAGGTCCGCGCAGGGTCTGGTCTACCATGTCATGCAGGGAGAGGAATACTGGTCCGACAGCCTTTACATGCTTCCGCCTTTCCTGGCGATCCATTATCCGCAGGAAAGCATGCGCCAGTTCTTTGGATGGTATGACAGCCTCTATCTCCCGCAGCTGCACCTGCTGGGCCACCGGTTCCACGCACCGTCCGGACAGTTTACAGACCCTCTGCCCTGGGGCGGCGGAAACGGCTGGGCACTGGCCGCGTGCCCGCGCCTCCTCTCCTCCGACCTCACGCCGGGCGATCACGACGAACTGCGGGACCGGTTCCATACCCTGCTCAGCGCCGTCATGCAGTTCCGCAAGCCCAACGGCACCTTCCCGGACGTGCTGGATCAGCCGGACGCCTTTGACGAAGTGAACCTGTGCCAGATGACCGCCTATGCCGTCTTTGAGGGCATACGCCGCGGGCATCTGTCCGATTCCTGGCTTCCGCAGGCGCTTTCCCTGCAGGAAACAGCCCACGCGCACACCGACCGATTCGGGCTTGTACATGAGGTCTGCGGCGCCCCGCGTTTTGACCGCAGCGGCATATCATCGGAAGCCCAGGCATTTTCCGTGCTCATGGATCATGCCGCTTCCCTCCTCTGATCCTCCGGAAAAGAAACAGGCCATGACACGGCAAATGCCGCACCATGGCCTGTTTCTTTTCGGTTTATTCCGCCGCTTCGACGCCAAGGATCCATTCCCGCGTCACGTCCAGTGCCTCCGACAGCGCATCCAGCGTTTTCCGGGACGGCTTCACCATGCCGGACTCAATCCTGGACAGCGACGCCTGGGTCACATGCACCCGGTCCGCCAGCTGCTGCTGCGTAAATCCCATTTCCCTGCGGCGCGTCTGAATCCGGCTGCCCGGCTTCTGTTCGTTTTCATGCTTCGCATTCCTGGCTTCCATCCGCTCCCAGATCTGTCTGCGCAGCCTGTCATCCGAGCGCAGATACTCCAGCATTTCCCTGGTCAGCGGGTACTCCTTCTGCGTGCTGTCACCATAGAGAATCCAGAACCGGCCGATCCCGATGCGTCCTTCAATGCGCTCCGCAAAACGCTCCGTCACCGGAATCCTTCCGGTTTCCAGATGGCTGATATAGGAACTGTTCACGCCCAGTTTTCTGGCAAGCGCGGCCTGGGTAAGCCCCAGTTCTTCCCGCATCTGCACCAGGCGTTCTCTCGGGGTGCCCTCTTCCGGCGGCCGCAGAAACACGATCTCATCCGAGCCCCCGCCAAGCATCCACTCCATGCTCACACCGCACAGAGCACAGAATGCCACCAGCTGTTCCCGCCGCGGAACACACTTTCCGCACTCATACTGGGACACCTTGACCGGCTTCACCTGCATGGCCTCCGCAATCTGCTGCTGGGTCACATTCAGCTTGCTGCGCACAAGACGGATGCGGCGTCCGATCTCAGCCGCCTCAGACCTGTTCCGCTCCTGCTCCACGCAGCCTCACCTCTTTCCTTTCAGCATCCCTGCTGTTCTGCTTCCAGTCGCTTTCTTTCCTTCTCCTGCTGCTTCCGGCGCTTTGCGCCAAGATATCTGTCTTCCTCCGAGAACACGCATCCGCAGTATTTCTGCATGTACAGTCCGAGATTTCTCGCTTCCTCCTGCCCCTGACGGAACAGAGGCCGGAAGTCCCGGTACAGAAACTCAATCCCATACATGGCGGCGGCTTCCTCCGCACTCTTTTTCAGCAGTTCATGCTTCTGATACGGGCTGATGAACAGCGTGGACGTGAAGCAGTCGTATCCCTGCTCGCTGGCAAACCGGGCCGCTTCCTGCATGCGCAGGTCATAGCAGACCCGGCAGCGGCCGTCTATATCGGATGCCACCTGCTGCACAAACATGCGCAGCCCGTATTCATCCTTCAGCGTCAGCGGCAGCTCTATGGATTTGGCATAGTCCACCAGGCAGTTTTTTCTTGCCCGGTACTCCGTGTACGGATGGATATTCGGATTGTACCAGTATCCCTGCAGGCTGATTCCTTCTTCTCTCAGGCTCCCGATGCATGCCACCGAACACGGGGCACAGCAGATATGCAGAAGACAATTCATTAGACTCTACTCCATTTTCCGGCCCGTTTCTCACATACGGGCCCTTATTATCTCGGCATGATTCCTTCCGGCATCCCGTCCGTCAGTTCCCGGACACGCCTTCCAGATCACATTCCTCAAACACGATGTCATGAATGGATTCCGGATGTCCGGAAAGCGGCTGGATTTTCACCGGCTTCCCGGCTCCGCAGGAAATACACCGCCGGAAAGTGATATTCCGGAATTCCGGCACATCCTCCGGGTCCTCACTCTCAAGCACCGGATCATCGCAGTTGAGGCGATTGAGCACATAATCCATGGTCAGGATCACCGCTTCTCCCTTGATATGCGCCATCTGGATATCTTCCAGCTCAATGTTCTCCACCACGCCGCCCCGGCCCATGGCACTCTTGAAGCGCACGCCCACATCGGAATCAATGAACGTGCAGTCCTTCACGAGTACATTGTGCACGCCCCGGGACATTTCGCTTCCTATGACAAAGCCGCCGTGGCTCTGACCCACATGGCAGTCATGGATCAGAACATCCTCGCAGGGCCCTTTAAGCTTCCGGGCTTCCCGGTCCTTGCCGGACTTCAGACAGATTCCGTCATCGCCGGTCTGGAATGTGCAGTGGTGGATATGCACTCTCCGGCAGGATTCCACATCAATCCCGTCCCCGTTCTGCGCCCAGGCCGGGTTCTGAATGAACACGCCGCGCACCGTCAGATCCTCGCAGAACCAGGGATGCACGCACCAGGCCGGGGAATCCTGCAGGCACACGTCCTCCAGGAGCACGCGCCTGCAGCGGCGCAGGCTCACCATCACAGGCCGGTAGAAATCATACTCCGGTGCCGCCTTTTCCAACGCTTCCGCCTCAGTCCCGCAGCTGTCCGGAAACACCTCACCCGCAAGCTGCGCGTCCATGATGCTCTTTTCCGGAAACCAGATGCCGCCCTCCCGGCTGTCCAGCACATGCTCTGACCGCTTCAGCAGCGCATCCCACTGGCGCTGCGTCATCTTGAACTGCTTGACCGGCCGCCAGAGCTGTCCGTTCCCGTGCATCACGCCATGGCCCGTAATGGCGATATCCTCGGCATTCTCCGCCCATATGGGCGATACGGCGCGGATGCGCCGGATGCCTTCAAAGTCGGTCACGATCAGCGGGTATTCCTCGCGGTTCTTGGAAAACAGCATGACCGCATTGTCCGATAGATGCAGTTCCACCCCGGACCTGAGCTGCACCGGGCCGGTCAGCCAGATGCCGCCGGGCACCACCACCTTCCCGCCGCGCTCGGCAGCAGCTGCCACCGCCGCGGCAAACGCCGCGGTATTGGAAACACGCCCACCGGGAACAGCGCCGAAATCACGGATATCAAACACGGTCTCCGACCTTCTGGGCAGGGCAACCGAAAATGGCTTAAACATGCTGTACCTCTACTTCCTTCACTTCTTCATCCGCCTCAATCAGAACCCGGACAGTCGTTCCTTCCCCGCACCTGACACCTTCCGGCAGCAGAATCTCATACCGGGTCCGGACCGGGAGCACAGCCGGTCTTCCCACCCGGAGGCGGTTTCCGGAAATCTCCAGCACACTGCACTCCGCGCCCATGGCATAGTGCCCGTCGGAAGCGACAATGATCGGCTGCCCGTCCATTTTCTCCACCTTGATCACATACGCGGAATGCGGCGGAATGGCGCTAAACTCCACGGTTTCCCCGGCACGCACGCCGATCCGGTACTCGCCGGTGGCAAAGCAGCACACCGCGTACATGCCGTCTTCCATGACCAGGCCTTTCAGGTCCACCCTTGCCGGACGCGCCTCTGTATCCGACCAGTTGATCATGCACAGGCAGTGCACGCCCGTCTTTTCCACAAACACGTCCATGTCCCCGGGAAAGCGCTCTCCGGCCATGAAGTCCAGGGGCTGCACCCGGGTGGACACGACCGGCAGGATATGCCGGATTTCCATCAGCCGGTCATCCCCGATCCGGTCCAGCGGCTCAGTCTGGCACATGATCCCACCGCCGGCGAACTGATTGATGACACTGGTCTGGACCTCGTCATCATTCAGCAGCCCGTAGGTCAGGCGCAGTCCGCGCTCCATCTCCGGGTTCCTGCGGATCATGAGCGCGTCCGGATCATTGGCCCACCACGCGTTCATATACCAGCGCATCATACTCTGGCGGATGGTGTAGGGTGCCGTCTTGCCGCCGCCCTGCACATTGGAGCTCCACATGGACAGCACATCCGACCCGGTCCGCTGGGCGTCCACCAGGCCGATGATCGGATCATACAGCCCGCCGCACATCAGGAAAAACGCGTCCTCGCCCATGCCCTCCCGGATCGCCTTCACGGCCTCATAATAGGCCCGGGCCAGGGTGATGCCCCGGTCCGCGAACGCGGCATGCTCATAGATCACGGCCGCTCTGGTGAAATCCAGCTTATGATACGTGAATCCCCAGTCAAAGGTGAAATGCCGGTACAGCTCCCGGAAATAGTCCCAGGTGGCCGGGCAGGTAATATCAAACACGCAGTATACCGTGTCATTCATGGGAAACAGGCAGGGCTTCCCTTCCCTGTCCCGGAGCATCCATTCCGGATGCTGCTTCCATACGGAAGCCGTCTCATGCGCCACAAAGGGACTGGACCAGATGCCCGGCACAAGGCCTGCATTCCGGATCTGCGCGGCCACATCCTGCATGGGCACCGGGAACTTGGCGTTCGGCACGTATTCGCCCAGCGTCATCTCCCAGCCCTCATCCAGCTGGAACACGTCATAGGGCAGCTTCCGCTCACGTATGATGTCAAGGTTCCGCATGACATCATCATATGTCACGCTCAGCCCGTAATAGTACCAGGTGCAGAACACCGCGGGATGCCGCCCATTCCGCTTCCCGTACAGAAGCGCCCTGCGGCGGGCGAACTCATCCACTTCTGACCGGATATCCTGCGTCAGCGCAATGCGCAGGCTTTCCGTCACCACGCTCTGCCCCGGAGCAAGCTCGATCTGGAAGATCACCTCAGCTGTCAGGCTTTCAAAGTGCAGCGCGTCATCCAGCATGACACGGCTTTCCAGCAGCTGATCCCGCCCGGTCAGGAATTCAAGTGCCAGGCACTGCCCCTGCGCTCCGCGGATCACCGTCAGATGATCGCTGATCACGGTCTGCCCGGCTCCGTTTCCGTCCATGCCTTCCCCGCTCTCCGCCATCACGGAGGAGACATCGGAAAGCCTTTCATCTCTGCATCCTGTTTCAAACACGCCGGGCATGTCATTCTTATGCCGTCCGCTGCGGTAGACAAGATACGGCTCCCCGCCAAGTCCCAGTTCACGCAGGTCCCGGATCTCCGCAAGACGCACCCGGTTCAGCACAAGCCTCTGATCCGACACATTGGTCACGGATCCATGGAACTCCACAGACGTTCCGTCCCCGGATTCCGGAATCATTTCCAGCCTGAGCCTGTCCGCGCTTTCCTCAGCGGACATCCAGGTTCCATTGCAGCAAACCTGCAGGCATGGCGTAAGCAGCATGCGTTCCCATCCTTCCCCGGACCCCGTCGGCAAACAATTTGCAAAACAGGTCCATCCGTTCCATGGACCCGGGGCATGCCACCGTTTGATTTTTTTCTGCGGGAAAGCCGCAGCCGGCGTTCCCGGACCCGAAAACAGGTTCTCCTGAAACAGGTTCTATCAGAAAGTCACGGATAAGTCAACTGCAACAGTGCACTTCCCCCGCATTTTCACAAATAAGGCTGCATGCAGAGACGGTGTTCCGCGTCTGCATGCAGCCTTTGTTCCTGTCCAGTTTTCCGCATTTTTACAGATCCGTGCACCCGGTAATGACGCCGTCCTCATCCCAGAGGTCATGCCAGTCTCCCGCACCCGGCCACAGGAAGACCTGACCTTTGACCAGGCGGTTGCCGCGCTCAAGAGAGGCGATCACCGACATTTCCTCGTCCGTCAGCTTCTCCCCAACCGCGGCGCGCAGGTTCATCTCATAATGATGCACAGAGAAGGGAATCGGCAGCTGTCCACGCTGCAGCGACCACTTCAGGCAGATTTCCGCCGGATGGCAGCCATGCTTTTCGGCGATGGCCATCAGCTCCGGCATATGCATGTCATCCAGGTCTTCCGGCAGAATATCCCGCTCCGGGCGTCTTGGCGAGCCAAGCGGCATATAGGCAATGGGCAGAATGTTCTTCTTTTTCAGATAGTCCACCAGTTCCCGCTGCTGAAAGCAGGGATGCAGTTCCGACTCGCAGGCCGCCGGCGGAATCCGCAGCCTGGGAAGCACCGCTTCCAGTTTCGGAATCGTCATATTGGAGATGCCGATGCACCGGACCAGTCCCGCATCCACAAGCTCTTCAATCTGGCGGTAGGTATCCACAAACTCCTCCACAGAGAAGGGTCTGGAATCCGGATTCCGGGAATTCACGTCGCAGAACGGCGCATGGTAGTTTGGGAAAGGCCAGTGAATGAAGAGCATGTCCAGATACCCGCATCTGAGATCTGCAATGGATTTCCGGCAGGAAGCCGCCACATCCCTGTGCATGTCGTTCCAGACCTTGGACATGATAAACAAATCGCTTCGCTGAACCACGCCTTCCTCCACGGCTTCCTGGAAGGCCGCTCCGATCTGCGCCTCGTTGCCGTAGCACGCGGCGCAGTCAAACAGGCGCCAGCCTGTGCGCAGAGCGCCGGCCACAGCGCCGGCCACTTCATCGGGTGTCACGCGGTCAGAGCCGAATGTGCCCATGCCGATGGCGGGAATGGTCAGACCATTGTTCAGAGTAAACACCGGAACCGTATGCGGATCCACCATATCCGTTCCTCCTTATCTGTCAGAAAAGCCTGTTCAGTCCGGGAATATGACCGCCACCTTGCCGCACTTGCCGGAGGCCATGAGCCGATAGGCCTCGTCTGCATCCTTCAGCTCGAACCGGTGCGTGATCAGCTGATCGGGATGGATGCCCCAGCGCACCAGATGCTCCACCAGCTCCTCCATGCGCCAGAGGGACGTAACCCAGCTGCCATAGATGCTCTTCTGTCCATGCATGATATCCGGAGAGGGAGAGAAGGTGACGTCGCCGCCCTCGCCTACCATGGCCATCTTGCCCCATTCCCGCGTGCAGCGGATCGCCATGGCCCGGGCCTCATTGTTCGCCGAGCAGTCAATGGTGCGCTCGCAGCCATAGCCGTCCGTCAGGTCCATAATGGCCTTTTCACAGGCTTCCACATCCGTGGAGTCAAGCACATGATCGGCAAGCCCGAGATCCTTCGCCAGCTGCAGCCGGTCCGCATTGATATCCGTACCGATGGTCATATCGCATCCCATAGCCTTGGCCAGCATCAGGGTGGCAAGGCCCACAGGTCCAAGTCCGGTCACCAGCACCCGGTCATTGCCGGAAACCCCGATTTTCATCAGTGCCTCATAGCAGGTGCCGAACCCGCAGGCAACCTGTGCGCCGTCCTCATAGGACAGCTCGTCCGGCAGCGCAATCAGGTCCTTCTCATCGCAGAGAATGTACGGCGCCATGCCGCCGTTGCGCTGCCAGCCGTAGGCGGCACGGAATCTGCTCTTGCAGGAAATATAGTATCCGCGCCGGCAGTCATAGCACACGCCGCAGCCGGAGATATGATAGACAATCACCCGGTCGCCTTTCTTGAAGCGCTTCAGGCCCTCGCCTTCCTCCACAATGATCCCGCAGGGCTCATGACCGGCAATCATGCCCGGCTGATAACCCTCCGGACCTTTTCCCACATGCGCGCGGTAAATGCAGCGGATATCCGATCCGCAGATGGTGGACGCCTTGGTCTTGACCACGACCTGGCCATGTCCCGGTACAGGCATGTCAAACTCTTTCAGCTCTACCGTGCTGTTCCCAGGCAGAATGGCACCCAGAATCTTTTTGTTCATATCATTGTCCTCCCTTTCGGCACTTTCGATACAGATAGGTTTTTATCAGTATTGGAAAACGATCAGACTGTCTTACAAAGCATACCAAATTCTCAGCTTTCTATCAACTGCATACTTCTGCAGAATGAAGATTTACGAAGCAGCTGCCAATGCATCTGACCGCGAAAGCCCGGGAGGTCTGAAAAACGGCAAAGAAAAACCCGGGAGATCACTCTCTCGGGTTTATTGGTGGAGCATAGCGGATTCGAACCGCTGACCCCAACACTGCCAGTGTTGTGCGCTACCAGCTGCGCTAATGCCCCGTCAACGTTGCATATTTTACCACCCGTCTGCCATCTTGTAAAGGGGCATTTGAAAATTTTCTTTCCGCGCGCTTTCCAAAACAGGCCCGGATCGCTCCGGGCCCTTGCAATTCAACGGTTCTGCCGCATCGGAGCTTACATCAGAAGTTCCCCGACCCGGTATCCCTTCGGCAGAGGCTCTTCCTCCAGAAAGGTGAATTCCGGATCCTGAAGTACAGGAAGGAAGGCCCATACCGGCACCTCTTCAAACTCGCGGCCGTACACGGTCGATCCGAAGCATCCGCCCTCATGCTTTTTCCAGTTCAGGTCCCGCGCGCGCTTGGTGCGGTTGCTGCAGTCATGAACGGCAATCTTCCACGCCTCCTCCGAGGCCTCCTTCATCAGGTCAAGGGACAGCAGCCGGCTCCATACAGGGCTCACATAGCCAAGCCGGGACATGTACAGGTTTTCCCCGGCATAGTTGTCAATATTGTTGGGATTGAGATGCAGCTCCGCGAGATTCATGAAGGAAATGCCGCTGGAGAGAATTCTATCCTTCTTCTCATGGAACTGCTCAGAAAACTCCGGAGTCATGGGCGTTTCAATGCCGGTCATGGGCAGAAGACCCGAAGCCGTCTCCATGTTCCGGATCACTACATCCGAGCAGTCCGTGGCCCCGAGATTGAAGCGCAGTTCATCCAGCCCCGCCTCCGCAAGGCATCTCAGGTTCTCTTCCGTGCACAGCAGTCCGTTGGTATACATATGCTGATACACGCCATGGCGGTGGAACATGGCGATCACATCATAATATTTCTCAATCTCCATGAAGGGTTCCAGATAGACATAGGAAATCCCGGAAGGCCTTCCCTGGATTTCCATGGCCATCTCCAGATCCTCTGCCGTATACCGGCCTCCGCCCACCTCAAACAGATCTTCCCCGATGGGCTCCTGCATGTCCCATTCGCCGTAGTTGTAGCAGAATCTGCACTGGATATTGCAGGTATTGGTCCTGCGCACTGCGCTGAGGCCCGTGCCCAGCAGGCAGGACCGGCAGCCTCTGGGGAACCGCTCGTCCTCGCCCACATAAAAGGTTCTGCCCTGGAGGGACTTCAGGCCGGGAATGGCCCGCATCCGCTGCTCCTGTTCCCATTCCACCCGGCGTTCAATCTGCCGGAGCACCGCATAGACAATCTCCGTCTGTCTGGGACTCAGTTCCGCCTCCCCTTCGATCCCCGCAAAAAACTCAAACCAGGCAAGCGCATCCTTCTTGGAAATCTTCATATCCTCCGCGGCACCCCTTTCCTCATGTGCCTGCATTATAACCGCGATAGCCCCAAAAAGGAACTCCCCATGCCCGCCCGGTATCCCGGGAAAAATTTTGTTAGCACTCTCGCCCGGTGAGTGCTAATTTTCCATTGAAAACCCGTCAGCGCTGTGCTAGAATACATACCGGCCCTGTGCCGAGTACCCGCCCGAGGGGCGAATGGAGGTTATCTGTATGAACATGGAAAAAGGCAATGTTTCCATTGATGCCGAAAATATAATGCCGGTGATCAAGCGCTGGCTGTATTCCGACAAGGACATTTTTCTGCGTGAGGTCGTGAGCAATGCCTGCGACGCCATCACGAAATTCCGTATGCTGCATCCCGGCACCGAAGAGGAAATGTCGGTCCTGGTCACCGTCAACAAGGATGCCGGGGAAATCCGGATCGATGACACCGGCATCGGCATGACCGCCGATGAAGTCAAGAAATATATCAACCAGGTGGCTTTCTCCTCTGCCGCCGAGTTCATGAAGCAGTTCTCCGAGGGCGAGGAAAAGGGCGACATCATCGGCCATTTCGGTCTCGGCTTCTATTCCGTCTTCATGGTTTCCGACAAGGTCGAAATCGATTCCCTGTCCCATGAGGAAGGTGCCGAACCCGTGCACTGGGTTTCCGAGGACGGCATGTCCTTTGAAATGGACACCGGCAGCCGCACCACCCACGGCACCACCATCATCCTGCATGTGTCCGAGGAAGAAAAGGAATTCCTGGACCTGTACAAGGT
>CACYNZ010000002.1 GCA_902775835.1 uncultured Eubacteriales bacterium
CAGAATTCCTTCAATAATATAGACCGTGTCTTCCTCAATGATGTCCAGCAGATGCCTGGCCGCGTCCGGATGCTTCCGCATCAGGTCCATGGCCCTGTCCTGGCCGATGGCATGCTTCAGGGTTGCGTAGGGCGAGAAGGCATTGTAGAAGGTCACCACTTCGCCCTTCAGGGCCTCATTGATCTGCGTGGCCCGCTCCACCTGTCCGCGGACATAGTAGGAGTCCCTGCCCTGCGGCTTCAGGGCCGCATAGGCTTCAGGCGTGTCCGCATCCCCCAGGGGATACACGAAAAACTCGTCGCACATCATCTTCAGGATATCCTGTCCGCTTTCCTCCAGCCAGCGCAGATGCGCCTTCACGGTTTCGGCAGGCTCGAGGTTTCCGAAATGATGCCAGAAGCACACCGGAGTCCGGTCCGGCTTTCCGCCCTGAAGCACCGTCATGACACGCTCTTTTCGGTTCATCATTGTAGTTAACCTCCTTTTTCCTCTTTGAATGGCCCAAGTGTTTTCAGCTGTTCCATATATTCATGGGGGAAGAACTGACTGGCTGCAGGGGGCAGGGAATGGAAATAGCTGGTCACCATGCCGCTGTTCTCGGAACGCATCTTCTTGCGCCACTGGTTGGGCGAGATGCCGTAGAAGCGGCGGAACATGCGGCCAAAGGAAGACGGGGTCGGGTACCCCACCATGATGCCGATCTCCGTCACGGAATAGTCCGCGTTGAACAATAGCGTGCAGGCGCGCTGAATGCGCGTCACCTGGATGTAGTCCAGCGGAGCCCATCCGAAGATCCGCTTGAACATCCTGCGGAAATGCGAGGTGGACAGATGGCAGCGTCCGGCCAGATCATCCACGTCCAGCTCTTCCATGTAATGCGCCATGATATAGCTGATCGCGGGCTGAAGCATGCCGGGATTGTGCTCGCTGTTCACCGGCACCGTCAGATCCTGGGGCTTTTCGCGCATCAGTATCAGGAAAAAGGCGCCGAGCAGCTCCCGTACAATCCCCTGATACGCATGCCCGGAAGCTTCCAGCTCCCTCGTCACCATGCCGATCAGTTCATACATGACCGGATACTTTTCGCCCGGAAGAATGCAGTCCTCCCCGGAAATGCGGTACTGAAACAGGCTCAGTTCCGTCTGGGACTGAACCGGAAGCTGGGACAGGAGTCCCACCGGATCCACATACAGCCACTTCCATCCGCAGATCTGCCCTGCGTCCGGATTGGTGATATGCGCCGCATTGGGCGGGGCCAGGACCAGGCACGGTGCCTTCGCCCGGAGCTTCTGCTCCCCGAAAAACACCGTGCACTGGCCCTCATACAGATACCCGATTTCCAGGCAGTTGTGAAAATGCTGCCGCGGCACGTCAATATGTTCGCTGTGCCAGGAATTGCCCAGGAGCCCGACCACAGGAAAATTTGCCGGCAGATCATAGTACCGGTAAAAAATACTGTTTTCCATACCTGCTCTCCCTGGCGGAATCTCAGAGCTTCAGTGCTTCCTCAATCGCCGCAAGTTCCTCATCCGTGAAGTCTGTGCGGTTCACGGCCTCCACGTTCTCCAGAATCTGTTCCGGACGGCTGGCGCCGATCAGGGCCGACGTCACCACTTCATCCCGGAGCACCCAGGACAGGGCCATCTGGGACAGCTTCTGTCCGCGCTTCTCGGCGATGACATTGAGCGCGGCGATCCGGCGGAGCTTTTCTTCCGTGATGTCCGAGGCATGCAGGTACCGGGGATCTTTGGCCGCACGGGAATCAGCGGGAATGCCGCCCAGATACTTGCCGGTGAGCAGGCCGTTCTGCAGCGGCGCGAAGCAGATGCAGCCCACCTTCTTTTCCCGGAGCACCTGGGTCAGTCCGTCTTCAATCCAGCGGTTGAGCATGGAGTAGCTGGGCTGCTCGATGAGGCACGGCGTGCCCATCTCCCTGAGAATCTCAATGGCGCGCGCCGCCTGCTCCGGCTTGTAATTGGAAATGCCCACATACAGTGCCTTGCCGGACCGCACAATCTGGTCCAGGGCGCCCATGGTCTCCTCCAGAGGCGTATCCGGATCCGGACGGTGATGATAGAACAGGTCCACATAGTCCAGGTGCATGCGCTTCAGGCTCTGGTCCAGGGAAGCGATCAGGTACTTGCGGCTTCCGTGATCCCCATAGGGTCCCTGCCACATGTCATACCCGGCCTTGGTGGAGATGAACAGCTCATCCCGGTGCGGACGCCAGTCGCGGTCCATGTGCATGCCGAAATTGGTCTCCGCTTCCCCGTAGGGCGGTCCGTAGTTGTTGGCAAGGTCAAAGTGGGTAATGCCGCAGTCAAAGGCTGTACGCAGAAGCGACTGCTGCACGCCGAAGGGGGTAATGTTACCGAAGTTATGCCACAGGCCCAGGGAAATCATGGGCAGCATGACTCCGCTGCTGCCGCAGCGGCGGTATCTCATCTTCTGATAGCGGTCAGGTGCGGGAATATACATACTCGCGGCCTCCTTGTATTTCAGTCATGGACATTCGCTGCATACAGCATACCAGTTCTTCGCGACACTTCAAGGCAGTTTCGTCTTGAAAATGTGCAGAATCGATCATTGCAGCGCGAAATCGATCTTTTGGTGATTTCCGGCGGTCTGAGACAGCTGTGCAAAGGTTGTCTGTTTTTATCCGGATTTTCCATGCTGTTCCGTCTCCATATTCGACTTTTTTCCGCCTGCAGGCACCATATTCTTTCATCCATAGGGTTTTCTGCCCTTTCCTCATGTTTCACCCCTGCAAAGATTGATTCTGCACAATACATGCATGTTTTTCTGCTGAAACACGGACATATTCCGCCTAAAATTTTTTTAGGTTGAAACACTTGCGCTACAACTGAAGAAGCACCCGCAGTCCTGCTGCGGCGTGCAAAATGTAAGGAGGTTACAGACATGTTGCGTTTTACCCGTTTTGTAAGCATTCTGATGGTTCTGTGCTTGTTCCTTGGTGCCGCATTGGCCGATCCTGCGTCCAAGACCGCCGAACTCCCTCTGACCACCAACGGGGATACCCTGACCATCTACTGCGAATTCAACGCTTCACAGGCTTCTGTTTTCTCCAGTCTCGCCGATCATCCCGTGGTCAAGCAGATTGAAAAGGAAACCGGCCTGACGCTGAAATTCATGCATCCGCCGGTGAATGATGACGGCACGTTCTTCAACACCACCATCGCCAGCGGCGAATATCCGGACCTGTTCTATACCGACAAGTTCCAGACCACCTATCCCGGCGGTGTGGAAGGCGCCATGGATGACGGCATCCTGCTGAACGTGGATGACCTCATCGCCAAGTACGCCCCCAACTTCCTGGCCATGGTGGATGAATATGATGAAGGCACCGGCTACATCAAGACCGGCATCTACGGCGACGGCGGCGCCATCATCAAGTTCGGCTCCATGTTCCTGGCTCCCTATGTCAACGCCAGAGTCCACTACGGTCCTGTGGTCCGCGCCGATCTTCTCAAGAAGTACGGCCTGGAAGCCCCTGTGACCCTGGACGAATACACCAATGTCCTGCGGACCTTCAAGGAAAACGGCATTGCCGTTCCGCTGGCCCTGCCCAACATTTTCAACCAGGCAGGCTTCTACAACAGCAACTTTATCGCCAGCGCCTTTGATGTCACCTGGAACGACTTCCAGGTCAACGACGGCAAGGTGTCCTTCTCCATGATCCAGCCCGGTTACAAGGAACTGCTCGCGCAGCTCAACAGCTGGGCCAGCGAAGGCCTCATTGACCGTGACAGCGTCAACCGTTCCCTGGACGACTCCCTGGCCCTGTTCGAAAACGGCACCGCCGGCATGGTCGTGTATCACAACTCCATGACCACCACCGCCCTGGCCGTCGGTCAGTCCTTTGATCCCGATTTCGCCCAGCTCGGTCTTCTCTTCCCCCGCAAGGCTGCAGAAGATCAGCTGAAGCTGGCCCGTATTGTCTACTCCCTGAACAACTACTCCTGGCAGATCTCCACTGCCTGCAAGAACCCGGAACTGGCTGTCCGCTTCGTGGACTACCTGCATGCTGATTCCACCCGCCTGCTCACCGCCTGGGGTCTGGGCAACGAGGAGTATCCCACCTTCACCGTGGACGAAAACGGCATGCGTTCCTTCTCCGACTTCATGTACAACAATCCCAACTATGACTTCACCACGGCCCGTCAGCTCTACACGCTCAACACCTTCCAGGTGCAGTATGATGACATGATGGAGCGTCAGCAGTATTACCTGCCTGAGCAGCTGGCCAACTGGGAAGCCTGGGTCACCCGCAATGACGACACCGAAAAGATCCCGTCCCTGGTCACCATGACCATTGATGAGAGCCGCGAGTATGCCGATATCGTCAGCCGCGTGAACAACTTTGCCGAGGAAAAGATCTATGCCTTTATCTTCGGTGAAGAATCCCTGGACAACTTCGACGCCTTTGTGGAGCAGATCAAGGCTCTGGGCATCGACCGCGCCGTGGAAATCAAGCAGGCCGCCTATGACCGCTATATGGCCCGCAGCGCCAAGTAATCGGATTCCATCCATCCGGGAGGAGGACCAAGCCTCCTCCCGGTATTTTTTCACAAGGAGATGAGCGCATGCAGAGAACAGGAAAGAAACGGCACTGGTGGCAGAAACTGGGCCGGAATATGCGGGATTACCCGGGGCTGTACCTCATGGCGCTGCCAGTCATTGCCTGGTATGCCATTTTTCAGTACGGACCCCTTTACGGTCTGGTCATCGCCTTCCAGCGCTTTGTCCCATCCCGCGGCATCACGCGCAGTCAGTGGGTCGGGCTGAAGAATTTCCAGGATTTTCTGGCGGACCCCTATTTCCTGCGTGTCATGCGCAATACGCTTCTGATCAATTTCTATCTGCTGATCGTTGCCTTTCCGGCAGCCATTCTGATGGCCCTGCTCCTCAACGAGCTCCGTCTGCCGCGCCTGAAGAAGCTCACCCAGGGTGTCACCTACATGCCGCATTTCATTTCCTCCATGGTCATCTGCGGTCTGGTGGTGGACTTCCTGAAGTCCGACGGCATGATCACCACAGTCCTGCACGCCCTCTTCGGCGTGGAGCTCACCAATCTGCTCAGCGTGAAGGGATATTTCCGTCCCATCTATGTCATCATGCAGGTCTGGCAGGAAACCGGCTGGGATTCCATTATCTTCGTCGCCGCGCTTTCCGCCATTGACCCGACCCTGTATGAAGCCGCCTACATGGACGGCGCGTCCCGCTTTCAGCGCATCTGGCATGTTACTTTGCCGGGCATCATGCCCACCATTGTGATCCTTCTGATCCTGCGCATCGGCAACATGATGACGCTGGGCTGGGAAAAAATCGTGCTGATCTACAATCAGATGACCTATGAAACAGCCGATGTCATTTCCACCTACGTCTACCGCCGCGGCCTGATTCAGTTTGACTACAGTTTCTCCACAGCCGTGGGCCTGTTCAATTCCATAGTCAATTTCACGCTGCTCATCCTGGCCAACCGCTTCTCACGGAAGGTCTCGGATGCCAGTCTGTGGTGAGGAGGCGGATGGCACATGTCAAGAAAAGGCAGGAATCACATTGATATGTACTCCCCGGCGGAGAAAGTCTTTGATGTCATCAATGTCCTTCTGATGATCTTCCTGATCTTCATCACCCTGTATCCGCTCTATTACGTGATCATGGCATCCATTTCCGATCCCAAGCTGCTCCTCGGGCACACCGGTCCCCTGGCCTTCTTCCTCGGAAAGCCGACACTGGACGGCTACAAACTGGCGCTGAGCAATCCCAATATCGTCACCGGCTTTGCCAATACCATGATCAACCTTGCCATCGGCACGGTACTGAACATGGTGCTCACCGTGTTCGCCGCGTTCGTGCTCACAAGGAGCCATTTCTATCTGCGCAGTCTCATGATGAAATTCATGATCTTCACCATGTTTTTCCAGGGCGGCCTGATCCCCCTGTTCTTCGTGGTCAAGAACATGGGCATCTATGACACGCGCTGGGCGGACTTCGTGCCCTATCTCGTCAGCACCTACAACGTGATTATCATGCGTTCCTTCTTTGCCTCACTCCCGCCGGCGCTGGAGGAAGCCGCTATCATCGACGGTGCCAGCGAAGGCCAGATCCTGCGGCATGTGGTGCTGCCCCTGTCCAAGCCGGTGCTGGCCGTCATCGGCCTCTACTATGCCGTGGGCCACTGGAACTCATGGTTCCCATCCATGGTGTTTATCCGCAACACCAAGCTCTACACGCTCCAGTACGTGCTCCGCGGCATTCTCATCACCAATTCCAATTCCATCTCCTCCGGTGACAACGTGCTGAGCGTGATGGAAGTCAGTTTCACCAGTGAGCTTGTCAAGTATTGTACAATAGTGATATCAACCGTTCCCATCATGCTGGTCTACCCCTTTCTCACCAAATACTTTGAAAAAGGCGTCATGATCGGAGCTGTAAAAGGATAAGGAAGGTGATTTCTATGGATAGGGAAATCCGGCAGAAGCTGTCTGCCTGGCTGGACGCGCACTGGGATGCGCTGCTTGAGGACCTGAAAACGCTGGTGCGGATTCCTTCCGTGGCACGCTATGATGATCCGGACACGCCCTACGGCCCGGACTGCAAAAAGGCCCTGGACACCGCTCTTGAGCTGGGCGAAAAGTACGGTTTCACCACGGAAAACTATGAGAACCGGTGCGGCAGCATGTCCCTGCGCCCCTCGGAGCACGAGATCGGGTTCTGGGGACACCTGGACGTGGTGCCGGTGGGCAATGACTGGACATTCACCCAACCCTTCGAGCCGCTCATGAAGGATGACTACCTCATCGGCCGCGGCTCGGATGACAACAAGGGCCCGCTGGTGGGCGTCATGTACCTGCTGCGCGCCTTCGAGGAGCTGAATATTCCCACCCGCCACGGCCTGCGGCTCTTCTGCGGCTGTGACGAGGAAAAGGGCATGAGCGACGCGATCTGGTTCGCCCAGACCCATAAGCCTTCCGACCTCACCATTATCCCGGACTGCGGCTTTCCCGTGTGCTACGGCGAAAAGGGCATTCTGACCCTGGACCTGGTAAGCGATGAATCCATGCCCTCCGTGCTGGAGCTTTCCGGCGGCATGGCCAGCAACATTGTGCCGGATCAGGCCCGGATGCTGCTGCGCGGCACCTGTCCTGCTTCCGATGCCCAGTGGGCATCCTCCTGTGAGGAAGGCGGAAACATGCGCTTTAACGGCCGCGGTATTCCCCGTCACAGCGCGTCTCCCGAAGGCGGCGTCAACGCCATCCGTGAAATGATGCTCCTGGCCGAATCCTCGCCGCTCCTGACAGAGGCAGAAGCAGAGGTCATGCATTTCCTGCGCACGGTCAATGATGATTTCCGCGGCACGGCCCTGAACGCCCAGGGCGAGGATGAAGTCAGCGGACCCACCACCTGCACGGGCACCATGTGCTCCCTGGATGCGCAGGGCCGGGTGCATCTGCACCTGAACATCCGCTACAGCATTTCCCGCAAGGGCGAGGACATCGCGGAAAAGATCCAGGCCAGCGCCATGGCGCATCACTGCCACACCGAGCAGGTGCACAACAGCGCGGCGCATTACTATCCCCGGGAATCCCCGCTGGTGGACCGCATGACCCAGGTCTACAACGAGATCACCGGCGAGGAGAAATCCCCCTATGTCATGGGCGGCGGCACTTATGCCCGTAAATTGCCCAATGCCATCGGCTTCGGACTGGGCGGCATGAAGCGTGATGAATCCATGTTCGAGCCCGGACACGGCGGCGCGCACCAGGCGGATGAAGGCCTGTATCTGCCCAACTACCGCAAGGCCCTTGAGATCTTCGCCATGGGCATTCTCGAGGCGGACGCCCTGCTGGACTGAACCTGACTTCCCCAGACAGTGAAACCCCTGACCGGCAGATATGCACACGCCGGTCAGGGGTTCATTTTTTTCCGCAGTCCGCGGATTACTTTTCCTCCAGCGGATCGTCCCCCTGGCGGTAGGGCACTCGGGCCGCGGCCACCACGGAGGAAGCGGAAGCGGTATGCACTTCCTGATCATCAAAGAAGATATGCGGTCCGAATGCTTCCAGCACATCCTTCTTGTCAATGCCGCCCAGGAAAAACGCCTCATCAATCCGCACATTCCACTGCCGCAGCGTACGGATGGGCCGCTCATGGGCCGGCGCATTGCGCGATGTCACCAGGGCTGTGCGGATCGGGCTTTCTTCCTTTCCCCGGTATTCCTCCTGGATTCTCGCAATGGTCCTCAGAAAATTGGCAAAAGGACCTTCCGGCAGCGGAATATTGGCGTTTCTTTCCTCGCTCACCAGGAATTCATCAATGCCCTTCTGCTTGAAAACCCGCTCCGCGTCCGCGGAAAACAGCACGGCATCCCCGTCAAAGGCAATCCGGATCTGATCCATCCGCACGCCCGGATGCGCGGGGCCTGTAATGATCTGGCCCGCGGCCACGCCATGGTCCACGGCATCCTTCACATCCTCCGCCTTGGCGGAGAGGAACAGGTCCGTCTTCAGTGCCCGGAGATACGGGGCCAGCGGAGCGCCTCCGGTGAGCACAGCCCTTGTGATATCCAGCTGCCAGGCTTTCAGTGAATTGAAGATCCGCAGGCTCGTGTCCGGACTGTTGCGGGACATGACAATCACTTCCACTTCCCGCTTGTTCCGGTTCAGGCTCAGCAGCGCCTTCACCAGCTGGAACGCCGTTCCCGGTTCCAGAATGTCATTCTCGTGCTCCCGCTGAAAGGTAATATACGCCTCCAGGCCTTCTTCCTCATAAATCCGGTTTTCCGCTTCCAGATCAAACAATGCCCGGGAGGAAATCCCGATCACCAGCGGACTTGTAATATCGTATGCCATACGCTGCTCCTGTCTGTGTCATTCCTGAAATTCCCCTGTATTCTAGCAAGAATCCCGCGCCGGTCAACAGGCTGTTTCCATGGTTTCTTTTTCGTTTCCGCTCTTGTACTTTCCGTTTTTTCCTGTATGCTTGCCTATGCCCCGCGGGCAGGAAGGACTTTGCCATGGATCAGCATGATTTTTCTCAGGGAAGCGTCTGGCGCCAGATTCTCGCCCAGGCACTGCCGCTCACCATTGCCGAGATTGTACAGCTTCTATACAACATTGTGGACCGGGTCTACATGGGACATCTGCCTGAGGCCGACAGCATGGCGCTCACCGGCATCGGCCTGGTCTTTCCCATTGTTTCCCTGATCGGTGCCTTCACCAGTCTCTTCGGCACCGGCGGCGCCCCGCTGTTTGCCATTGCGCGCGGCGAACACCGTGAGGAGCGCGCCGGGAGGATCCAGGGAAATGTGTTTTTCCTGCTTCTGGCCTCCTCGCTGGTGCTCACCACGCTCTGCTATCTCTTCAAGCGTCCCACGCTCTACCTGTTCGGAGCCAGCGACGCTTCCTATCCCTTTGCCGACGCCTATCTTTCCATCTATCTCATCGGCACGCCGTTTTCCATGCTGGCCACGGGCATGAACGGATTCATCAACGCCCAGGGCTATCCGCGCATCGGCATGCTCACCACCATGATCGGCGCGGTCATGAACCTGATCCTGGATCCGCTGTTCATCTTCGTCTTCCACATGGGTGTTCAGGGCGCCGCGATGGCCACCATTATCAGTCAGGCGTTCTCCTGTTTCTGGGTGCTCCGCTTCTTTTTCGGCAGCAGGACCCTGATTCCCCTCAGGCGCGCCGACATGCTGCTTCAGAAAAAGCTGATCAAGGAAATCCTGTCCCTTGGCGTGGTGGGATTCATCATGAAGGCCACCAACTCCCTGGTCCAGATCGCCTGCAACGCCACGCTGCAGACCTGGGGCGGCGACCTGTACGTGGGCATCATGACGGTGATCAATTCCGTGCGTGATGTGCTCTGTCTCCCGGTCTCGGGCATCACCAGCGGCGCCCAGCCCATTCTCGGCTATAACTACGGCGCCAGAAAATACGAGCGCGTCCGCACCGGCATCCGGTTCATGACCGTGTCCGCCGTGGGCTATACCCTGGTCACCTGGCTTCTGGTGCTCATCTTTCCCCGCTTTTTCGTGTCCATCTTCTCCTCGGACCCGCAGATGCTCCTGGCTGGTCCGGATGCCCTGAAGCTCTACTTCTTCGGCTTCTTCTTCCAGGCCTTCCAGTTCTCCGGCCAGTCCGTATTCCAGTCCCTGGGCGACGCCCGGCACGCGGTGTTCTTTTCGCTTCTGCGCAAGGCCGTCATCGTGACGCCGCTGACCCTGCTCCTGCCCCGGCTCGGGCTCGGCGTCTCCGGTGTCTTCCTGGCCGAGCCCATCTCCAACGCGGTGGGCGGCCTCGCCTGCTTCCTGACCATGCTCTTCACGGTGTACCGCTCGCTGAAAACCAGTGAGCCCGCATAAGTGCCCTTACGCGAAGAAAGGACTGCCCCGCGGCAGTCCTTTTCTTCATGCGAGCAGGCTCAGATAGCCTTCCACATCAAACGGATTCAGTTTTTCATCGCTTCTCAGGTACAGGGGGTGGTGGGGATGTCCCTTTTTGGAGCATCTGCCGCAGCTGTACCAGCGCGCACCATGCTCCACACCGATGCGGATCATGTCCTCCACGCACCTTTTCAGGTACGCCCGCTTCTCAATGACGGTTCCCCAGGCCGCCCATACGCTGTCCGACTGGCTCACGGCATAGGCAAATGCCTTCATGTTCTCCCGGTGCAGTTCCTCATTGAGCGTCTGCTCCATGTCATCCGGGTCCGTGGCGCGCTGCGCGTAGACATTGAACATGAGAAACGAGTCATACCCGTTGCCCAGCGCAATCCGCTCCACGCTCTTCAGCGTGGGGTCCAGCTGGTTCGGCCGGGCCGTGGACGGATTGATGCCCACGCACACCAGAGGCCGCTTCCCCCTTGTGCCCAGCAGATACCGGTATTCCGTGTAATGGTTCGGCACAAACAGCCACTGGTTCACGTCATACTCCTGGCACGGTACCTGGGCCGCCGCCAAGGCGCTGTCAAAGGAAATGTCCCCCAGATCGCGGATATCCTGTTCCGGTAAATGCCGCATGTCATCGCCTCCGGTACGAGTATACCACAGACTCAGCCGTTTCCGGACAGCGCGGCGTCATATTCCATATAATCCACCAGATTGCCGTCCTTGAGCACGGCCACGGTATACTGTCCGTCCTTTTCCGTCCAGACTTCCTCGTCCTGGGCCAGCCAGAGATACCCGAGAATCTCACGGTCGTTTTCATAGGCCATGGTGACGCTCATCCGGGCAAGCTGGTCCTCGCTCAGGCCGTACTGTTCCCGGACCGCCTGCTTCATGACCGCCAGCACATCCTCCGGAATCGCTTCCTCGATGTATTCCGCGTCCTCCATGTCGATATCCGCGGACTTTACATCCTTCACTTCCGCGCCGTGCTGCGTGGTGATTTCCATGGCCCTGGTCCAGAACTCCGAAATGCTCCGGGTCTGCGACGTCTGCCGGACCATTTCCTCCAGCTGTTCCCGGCCCCAGACTTCCGCGTCAAACATGCCGGATGTGTCCCTGCCGTCCAGGCTCCACTCCACCTCAGGATTGCCGCCGGGCCGCACCGTATAGGTGCCCAGCACATCATAGAAGGCCTCCGACCCGCTGTAGGTCACCACATATCCCTGATCGGTCTTTTCCGTATGCCGCGTGAAATATGTCAGCATTTCCTGAACAATCCCGTAGTTCTTTTCCAGCAGACGATCCGCCTGAATTCCGGCTTCCGCCCTTTCCGTATAGATTCCTTCGCCGCAGGCAAGGCCTGTCATAAGAAGCACTGTCATAAGCACGAGGCAGGTAAAACGTTTCATAGATACACCTCCATCCATTACAGCCGCAGGCTGTTCACAGAATAAACGCCGGCTTGCCCGGCTTTCATCCTTCTGAATTGTAACAGTTCTGCTACGTTCTGTCATCCATCCATGCAGGCACAAGAAAAACCGTCCCCGCAGGGACGGTAATGCTTACGCCGGATTGGGCGTGCTTCTCGGCATCAGACGCCAGTCATGACGGCCTTCTTCCATTTCCTGCCAGATCACTTCCAGCTTCTGCGCCCGTTTTTCCTCACGGCTGATCCGCTTCCTGTCGGACTTGCCGGTCTTTATCCGTCTGGCCCAGCTGTCCCTGAGGTCCAGCCGCAGTTCCGGGGCATTGACATCCTCGGCAATCACGTATGCATAGTTCATGTTCCAACCTCCCATCGCCGGGAATCAGTTTGCGGTCTCCCGCACTCCTTTAGTTCCGGACCGGGTGGAACTATACCATAGAAACATGCAATCTCAAAGAACTATGTTTCGTTTGTCACGTGACAAGTTTGCGGTCATCTGGTACCATGTGCTTTATGGGAGGGATAATATGGCAAACGCCTATGAACTGATCGAGTACAGCGGCACCAATTTCAAGTTTTCCATGAGCCGTCTGACCTATGTCACTCCGCACATGCATCATGAGATCGAATTCGGCCTGTGCTTCCAGGGTGACATGCATATTGTGGAAGCGGAAAAGGAAACCCTGATTCAGCCGGGCCAGTTCTGGTACCTGAACCCCGGCGTCGGGCATGAGATCCTGTCGGGCAGCCCGCACAGGCCCTACCTGTCCCTGCACGTCCAGTTCCCGCCTGCCTTTTTTCAGGCCTACTTTCCGCAGATGGACCGGATCCGGCTGTCCGGCATATGCCTTTCCCGGGAACTGCTGGACCCGGAGATCTATCAGAGCCTGCGCAGCGACATGATCATCTGCGCCAGGTCCTATTACCGCCGGGATGTCATGTATCCGCTCGTCTGCGCAGCGGGCATCAACCATATGATGTCACTTCTGCTCAGCCATGTGCCCTATGAAACGCTCTCCGAGGAGGAGCTGCAGAACCGCAGCATCCTGTCCGGCAGGATTCAGCGCCTCACCGATTACATCACGGACCACGCCCATGAAAAGCTTCTGCTGTCCGACCTGGCTCGGCAGGAGGGGCTCTCCCTCACCTATCTGTCGCATCTTTTCACCCAGCAGCTGGGCATGTCCTTCCAGACCTGCCTGATGCGCATCCGCTGCCGCAGGGCGGCCATGCTCCTGCTCAGCACCCGCGACACGCTCTCGGACATCAGCCTGAAGAGCGGGTTTTCCGCCCTGAAATACATGCGCACCGGGTTTCAGGAAGTTTACGGCTGCAGCCCGGAGGTATTCCGTGAACTGTACCGCGACGCGCCTCCGCAGCCCGTGCATCAGGCATCTCCGGGCGAATTCCGCGCCATCGGCAGGGGATTCACGCCGCAGGAGAGCCTCTATCTTCTGGATCTGCTCGCCTGATCACGCCTTCCATTCCTGAAGCCGTGCCATGCGCCGTATGGCCTCATCCAGCACATCCTTTTCCCGGGCAAAGTGCAGGCGGATCAGATGATTCACGTCCTCCCGGAAGAAACTGGACCCCGGCACGGCGGCCACGCCGATCTCCCGGATCATCCACTCGCAGAACTGCAGGTCTGTCCAGCCCCGGAAGAAATCTGTTTCCAGGAACTCCGAGATATCCACCATCACGAAGTACGTGCCCTGGGGCACATTGTGCCTGAGGCCGATCCGGTCCAGGCCTTCCAGAAAATCATCGCGCTTGCGCGTATATGTCCTGTTCAGGTCCCGATAATACTCCTCCCCGAGGCTCAGTCCGGCCACGGCCGCTTCCTGCAGCGGTGCCGGCGCTCCCACGGTCAGGAAATCGTGGACCTTTTTTGCGTGCTCCATTATTTCCGCCGGCCCGATCATATATCCGAGCCGCCAGCCGGTAATGGAAAAGGTCTTGGAAAGGCTGGAGCAGGTGATGGTGCGCTCCGCCATGCCCGGCAGGGACGCCATGGACGTATGCACGCTCGGCGCGTAGACCATGTATTCATACACCTCATCCGTGATCACATACCCGTCATAGCGCTTCACAATCTCCGCAATGACTTCCAGCTCCTCCCGGGTAAACACCTTGCCGCAGGGGTTGGAAGGATTGCAGATGATGATGCCCTTCGCGCCGTCCCGGAAGCCCTGTTCAATCACATCCGGATCGAACCCGAAATCCGGCGGCACCAGCGGCACATACAGCGGCTCCGCACCGGACAGGATGGCATCCGCGCCGTAGTTCTCATAGAACGGGGAAAACACCAGCATTTTGTCGCCCGGATTGCACAGGGTCATCATGGCGCACATCATGGCTTCCGTGCCGCCGCAGGTGACAATGATCTGCGTTTCCGGATCCACGCTCAGGCCCGCGGTTTTCAGGAACCGCTCCGCCAGCTTTTCCCTCAGGTTCTTCGCGCCGAAGGTGATGGAATACTGATGCGGTCCCTCCCAGGCCACCCGGGCCAGGGCCTCCATGACCGGCTCCGGCGGGTTCGTGTCCGGGAATCCCTGGGACAGGTTAATGGCTCCATACTGGTTGCTGATCCTGGTCATCCGCCGGATGACAGAATCCGTAAAGGTATACACTCGCTCAGACAGCCGTTTCATATCGGACCTCCCTTATGCAGCATGCCCATACCCTATCACGGATGCGAAGTGCCCGCAAGTGGGCAGTCTGATTTCCGCGCTCCGTGAAGATTCTGACACCATCTGAAAACAGCGGGCACTGCCCGCTGTCTCCGTCTTTTCATGCCTCTTTTCCCACGCAGCCATGTTCCAGTGCTGCCTGCACAAAGCCCACAAACAGGGGATGCGGACGGTTGGGACGGCTCTTGAATTCAGGATGGAACTGAACGCCCACAAAGAATGCTTCCCCGGGTATCTCCACCGTTTCCACGAGGCTTCCGTCCGGTGAAAGTCCCGACAGCACAAGTCCCGCCTTCTCCAGCGTTTTCCGGTAGGCATTGGCAAACTCATACCGGTGGCGGTGGCGCTCGCTGATCTCCAGCGTCCCGTAGCAGCGCGCGATCACTGTACCCGCCCTGAGCTCACAGGGATATTTCCCCAGCCGCAGCGTTCCGCCCTTGTCGATTTCATCGTTCTGGCCCGGCATGAAGTCAATGACCCGGTCAGGCGCGTGCTCGTCAAACTCCCGGGAATTGGCGTGCTCCAGGCCCGCCGCATGCCGCGCAAACTCGATCACCGCGATCTGCATGCCCAGGCAGATGCCGAAATAGGGAACATGATGCGTCCGTGCATACTGCGCTGTCAGGATCATGCCCTCAATGCCCCGGCTTCCGAACCCGCCGGGCACAATCAGCGCGTCAAGCCCGGCAAATATCTGTCCGCAGTTGTCTTCCGTCAGCGCTTCCGAATCAATCCATTGAATGTCAATCCGCGCATCCAGCGCATAGCCCGCATGCCGCAGGGCTTCCACCACCGACAGATACGCATCGTGCAGCTGCACATACTTGCCCACCAGGCCGATCGTCACGCTCTGGTTCTGGTGCCGGATGCGCTCCACCATCTCCCGCCAGGCGCTGAGATCGGCCTGCGGCGCGTCAATGCCCAGTTCCCGGCAGACAATGCCGGAAAGGTTCGCTTCCTCCAGCATCAGCGGTGCCTCATACAGCACCGGAAGCGTCAGGTTCTCGATCACGCAGTCCGGCTTCACATTGCAGAAATGCGCAATCTTCGCGAATATGGTCTCATCCTCGATCTTCTCATCCACCCGGAGCACAATGATGTTCGGGCTGATGCCCATGCCCTGCAGCTCCTTCACGCTGTGCTGCGTGGGCTTGGACTTGTGCTCCCCGCTGGCCCTGAGGTACGGCACCAGCGTCACATGCACATACAGGGCATTCTCCCGTCCCACCTCCAGGCCCACCTGACGGATGGCCTCGATAAAGGGCTGGGACTCGATGTCGCCGATGGTGCCGCCGATCTCGGTGATCACCACATCCGCGTCCGTCTTTTCACCCACCCGGTAGATGAAGCGCTTGATCTCATCCGTGATATGCGGAATGGTCTGCACCGTGGAGCCTAAATATCCGCCCTGGCGCTCCCGCTGGATCACATTGGAATAGACCTTGCCGGTGGTCAGATTGGAATACTGGTTCAGGTCCTCATCAATGAACCGCTCATAGTGCCCCAGGTCCAGGTCCGTCTCCGCCCCGTCCTCAGTGACATACACCTCACCGTGCTGGTAGGGGCTCATGGTGCCCGGGTCCACATTGATGTACGGGTCCAGTTTCTGTGCGGCCACCTTCAGCCCCCGGGCCTTCAGAAGCCGGCCCAGGCTCGCGGCCGTAATGCCCTTGCCCAGACCGGATACCACGCCGCCGGTCACAAAGATATACTTGGTCATGTTTCCCTCTCCTTACTCCACGGTCACGCTCTTGGCAAGATTCCGGGGCTTGTCCACGTCAAGCCCGCGGTTCACGCTGGTGTAATATCCCAGCAGCTGCAGAGGCACGACCGCCAGGGAAGAAACAAAATGCTCGTCCGTTCTGGGCACATACACCGTAAAATTGACGGAATCCTCCACCGCAAAATTGCCGTTGGTTGTCAGGCCCATGAGGTAGGCGCCCCGGGTCCGGCATTCCATCATATTGGACACCGTCTTCTCATACACATGGCTCTGGGTCAGCACGCCGATCACCAGGGTTCCCTGTTCGATCAGGCTGATGGTGCCGTGCTTCAGCTCGCCTGCCGCATAGGCTTCGGAATGGATGTAGCTGATCTCCTTCATCTTCAGGCTGCCTTCCAGGCTGATGGCGTAATCCAGCTCCCGGCCGATGAAGAAGATGTCCCTGGCATTGGCGATCTTTGAAGAAAACCACTGCAGACGTTCCTTGTCCTCCAGAATCCGGCGGATCTTGTCCGGGATGGACCCGAGCTCTTCCAGAAAATGCCCGTACTCGCCCTCGGATATGGTCCCCCGGGCACGCGCCGTTTCCACCGCCAGCACATCCACGGCAATGAGCTGCGCACTGTATGCCTTGGTGGTGGCCACGGCGATCTCGGGGCCCGCCAGGGTATACAGGACATGATCCGCTTCCCGGGCAATGGTGGACCCGATCACGTTGACAATGGCCAGGGTCAGGCATCCGCGCTCCCTGGCCACGCGCAGCGCCGCCAGACTGTCCGCCGTCTCCCCGGACTGGGAAATCACCACCACCAGCGTGTTTCCATGCACCGGAACGGACCGGTACCGGAATTCCGATGCCAGTTCCACGCGCACCGGGATCTGCGCCAGGTCCTCCATCACATACTGTCCGGCCATGCCCACATGCCAGGCCGATCCGCATGCCACCATAACGATCTGGTCCAGAGAACGGAGCACATCCTCCCCGAGCCCGGCCGCGCTCAGATCGATCTTTCCGTCCTTCACCAGCGAGTTCAGGGTATCCCGCACGGCTTCGGGCTGTTCATGGATTTCCTTGAGCATGAAATGCTCATACCCGCCCTTTTCAGCGGCTTCCGCGTCCCAAGTGATCTCCGTGGGCGGAATCTCCACTTCGTCCCCGTTCAGGTCGTAGAACGTGACCGCGCCCGCGCGGATTCTCGCCGCCTGCAGGTTTCCGATATAGTACACGCTGCGCGTATGCCTGAGAATCGCGGGCACGTCCGAGGCGAGATAGGACGCCTCCCCGGCCGTGCCGATGATCAGCGGCGAATCCTTGCGCGCCGCAAAGATTTCATCCGGATAGTCCTTGAACATCAGCGCAAGCGCATAGCTGCCCTGCACGCGCACCATGGTCCGAGTAATGGCATCCACCGGCCCGATCCGGTATTTCTTGTAGTAATAGTCCACCAGCTTCACCACCACTTCCGTGTCGGTGTCGCTGTAAAAGACATACCCGTGGCGCAGAAGCTTTTCCTTCAGCTCCGCAAAGTTCTCAATGATCCCGTTGTGCACGCCCACCACGTCCGACTCCACCGCGCCCGAGGCGGAACCGGAACAGTTTCCGCTCACATGCGGGTGTGCATTGACCATGCTGGGATCCCCGTGTGTGGCCCAGCGCGTATGCCCGATCCCGCAGCAGCCCGGCAGTGCCCGGCCCTGGTCGGTCTTGTCCGCCAGGTGATAGAGCCTGCCTGTCGCCTTCACCACTTCCGCCAGGGCTGTTCCGTTCCGGACCGCCAGTCCCGCCGAGTCATACCCCCGGTACTCCAGATGCGCCAGCCCTTCCAGAAGAATCGGGGCTGCCTGCTGTTTCCCGGTATATCCAACGATTCCGCACAAGGCGTTTTCGCCTCCCTGTCTGCTTTTGACCTGTTTCCGGAATATCCTGACGTTCTGTCCACGGCATGTCAAGGCGCAGACTGTTCAAAACGCGTTTTTTTGCTTCAGGAACGCATCCACTTCCCTGGCGCATGCCCGCCCGTCCGCCAGGGCGCGCACCACCAGGGACTGCCCGGTGCGCATGTCGCCCGCAGAAAACCATTTTCCGCCGAGGTTATAGCTCCCGTCCTGCGGCATCAGCCGGCCGCGCGCATCCGCTTTCAGGCCGAACGCGTCCAATGTCCCGCTTTCGCATCCCACAAACCCGGCCGCAATCAGGAGAAGATCGCAGGGCATTTCCTGTTCGCTGCCCGGCACACTCCGGTGATCCCGGTCCAGGCGCACGCATTCCACGGCGCAGACCCGTCCGTCTGCCCCGGTACGGATACGGCTGACCGTGGTCTCATAGATTCGGGGATCCGCCCCCTGCACGTACATGGCCTCCACCTGGCCGTAATCCGTACGCAGTATGCGCGGCCACTGCGGCCAGGGATTGCCCGGGGCACGCTTCCCGGGTGGCTCCGGCATCATTTCCAGCTGACGCACGGACGCGCAGCCCTGCCGCAATGCTGTGGCCACACAGTCATTGCCCGTGTCTCCGCCGCCGACCACCACCACATGCCTGCCCTGCGCAGATGCGCAGACTTCACCGGAAAGCAGCGCCCTGGTGGCCTGCGTCAGAAAATCCACCGCATACATGACGCCCTCCGCCGCGGCATGCTCCACCGCAAGCGCTCTCGGTTTCCGGGCACCGCCGCAGAAGATCACCGCGTCCATGTCCGCCATCATCTCAGGCGCCGCCTCATTGCCTGTCCGGAACCGGACGCCCTCTTCCTCCATCAGATGCACACGGCGCATGACCACTTCCTTGGGCAGCTTCATGTTCGGAATGCCGTACATCAGAAGCCCGCCGGGCAGATCCGCGCGCTCAAACACTTCCACGCTGTGCCCGGCCTGGTTCAGTGCATCCGCCGCCGCAAGCCCGGCCGGCCCGCTGCCGATCACCGCCGCCCGCTTTCCGGTGCGGCAATATGGCATCCGTGGCCGTACCCATCCCCGGCTGAAACCGGTTTCCATCAGGTACAGCTCATTGTCCCTGTTGGTCACCCCGTCATCAGCCAGATTGCAGGCCTTTTCGCACAGCGCCGGGCACACGCGTCCGGTGAACTCCGGAAACGGCGCGGTGAGCAGCAGCCGCCTGAGTGCTTCCTGCTCCTGTCCCCGGTACAGAAGATCATTCCACTCCGGAATCAGGTTATGCAGCGGACAGCCGAAGTCCGACTGGCAATATGGCACGCCGCAGTCCATGCAGCGCGACGCCTGACCGCGCCTGTTTACCGCCGTCAGGCTCTCATGCATGCCGTCATAATCCCGAAGCCGGTCCGGCACGCTGCGCCAGGCATTTTCGATCCTCGGCACTTCAAGAAAACCGGTTGCCTTACCCATCGTGTCTTTCCCCCTTCAGGAATGCCAGGTACTCATCCGATATCACGGCCCGGAACTTTCCGATCCAGGTCCCGAACTCCGCGAGAATCTTCCGCGCCTTCTCCGAGCCTGTAAAATGCAGATGCATTTCCAGGAGCGCCTTCAGCTCCTCCGCCTGCTCCCCGCTGACCGGGTACAGTTTTACGTGGCCCGGATTCATATGCTCTTCAAGATGGCCGTCTTCATCCAGCACCCAGGCAATCCCGCCGCTCATGCCCGCGGCAAAGTTGGCGCCCACCGGCCCGAGAATGGCCACCCGGCCGCCTGTCATGTACTCGCAGCCGTGATCGCCCACACCTTCCACCACGCAGCAGGCGCCGGAATTGCGCACCGCAAAGCGCTCGCCCGCCATGCCGGCAATCAGTGCATGGCCTGAAGTGGCCCCGTACAGTGCCACGTTTCCGATCAGCGTGTCCTGTGCCCGCCATACACTGTCCACCGGCGGGCACACCGCGATGGTGCCTCCGGACAGGCCCTTGCCCAGGTAGTCATTGGCCACGCCGTACAGTGTGATGGACTGGTTCCCGCACAGAAACGCGCCGAAGGACTGGCCGCCGCATCCCTGGGCCTGGATATGCCTTTCTCCCCTCAGCATGGTGCCGAACGCCCGGTCCGTGGTCGTCAGCTGCACATGGTCCTGGAAAAGGCGGACATCCGTGCGCTCCGCAAGATGAAAATCATGCTTTGCGTCCGCCCGGACATGCGTGTTCCTGGAAAAGCCCACAAGATCGGACAGATCCAGCTGCGCGTCCGCCTTCATTTTCAGCAGGTCGCTGCGGCCCACCAGCTCGTTCACGGTGCGTGCCCCGAGTCTCGCCATGATATGCCGCACCTGCTCCGCGATAAAGAGCATGAAGCGCTCCACATACTCCGGCTTTCCCTGAAACCGCCTGCGCAGTTCCGGATTCTGGGTGGCAATGCCGAACGGGCATGTGCCCAGATGGCAGACCCGCATCATCCGGCAGCCCATGGTAATCAGGGGCGCCGTGGCAAACCCGAACTCCTCCGCGCCGAGCAGCATGGCCACCATGACGTCATGCCCGGTCATGAGCTTTCCGTCCGTTTCCAGGGTAACCTTCTGCCGCAGCCGGTTCCTGCACAGCACCTGATGCGTTTCCGCCAGCCCGATCTCCCAGGGCAGGCCCGCATGATGCACGGAACTGAGCGGCGCCGCGCCGGTGCCGCCCTCGCCGCCGGAGATCAGGATTCCGCCTGCCCCGGCCTTGGCCACACCGCTGGCAATGGTGCCCACGCCCAGGGAGGAAACCAGCTTTACGGTAATCATTGCCTTTTCGTTGGCACACTGCAGGTCATAGATGAGCTCCGCCAGGTCTTCAATGGAATAGATATCATGATGCGGCGGCGGGGAAATCAGGGAAATCCCGGGCGTGGAACAGCGCGTATCGGCCACACTCTTTGTCACCTTCGCGCCGGGCAGATGCCCGCCCTCGCCGGGCTTTGCGCCCTGGGCCATCTTGATCTGGATCTCCCGGGCGGACTGCAGGTATGCCCGCGTCACGCCGAAGCGTCCGGACGCCACCTGCTTGATCGCCGAGTTGAGGTCACTGCCATACCTCGCCGGCAGCTCCCCGCCTTCGCCGCTGTTGGATTTTGCGCCTAAATGGTTCATGGCCCTGGCCATGCATTCGTGGGCTTCCCGGGAAATGGAGCCGTAGCTCATGGCCCCGGTGCGGAACCTGCGCACAATCTCCGCGGCGCTCTCCACTTCCGAGAGCGGAATTTCCCGGCAGGCGTCATAGCGGAAATCCAGCATGGAGCGGATGGTGCGCGGACCTTCCTGCTCCACGCGCGCGGCATAGCGCTCAAACATGGCCGGGTCACCATTCCATACGGCCTGCTGCAGCATATGAATGGTCTCCGGGGCATACAGATGCTCCTCCGCGCCTTCGCCGGTACGCAGCCGGTGCACGCCGGTGCCGGGCAGAGCGGGAACCGGACCCGAGAATGCCCTTTCATGGTGGAACCGCAGGTCCTTTTCCACCCGGTTCAGGTCCGTGCCGCCCAGCACACAGGGCGTATTGGTGAAATACCGGTCCACAAACCGGCTGTCCAGGCCCACGCATTCAAACAGCTGAGCGCTCTGGTACGCCTGAAGCGTGGACACGCCCATCTTTGACGCAATCTTGAGCACGCCCGCCGTCAGCGCCCTGTCATAGGCGCGCACGGCATCCTCCGGCGTGCCCGGAATCCGGCCCTGCGCGCACATATCTTCCAGGCATGCATGCGCCAGATACGGGTTCACGGCCCGGGCACCGTAGGCGATCAGGAGCGCCATCTGGTGCACGTCCCTCGGCTCACCGCTCTCCAGGATCACCGACACGGCCGTGCGCTTCCGGATCCGGATCAGGTGCTGCTCCAGCGCGGAAACCGCCAGAAGTGACGGAATGGCCAGATGTCCGCTGTCCACGCCCCGGTCTGAAAGGATCAGGATATTGACTCCGTCCAGGCATGCCTGATCGCATGCCGAAAACAGCCTGTCCACGGCTCCCTGAAGACTTTCTTCCTTTTCATAGACCAGGGAAAGAGCGCGCACGGAAAAAGCCGGATGCCGCATGCCGCGGATTCTGGCCAGTGCTTCCTCGGTCAGGACCGGCGACTTCAGCTCCAGAACCGTACAGTTGTCCGGTCCGTCCGAGAGCAGATTCCCGTCATCCCCGATATAGATGCTGCAGTCCGTCTTCACTTCCTCGCGCAGCGCGTCAATGGGCGGGTTGGTCACCTGCGCGAAGCGCTGCCGGAAATAGTCGGACAGTCCCTGATGCGTTTTCGAAAGAACAGCCAGCGGCTCGTCCGCGCCCATGGACCCGATGGGCTCGCTCCCGTTCACGGCCATGGGCACCAGGATATTCTGCACATCCTCCCATGTATAATGAAAAGCCCGGCACAGCCGGCTGCGTTCTTCCTCATCCAGCGGCGCGGGCACCTGAGCCGCTTCACCCGCGTCCTCCAGGCGGATCAGATGGCGCATCCATTCCCCATAAGGCCGGGCCCTGGCATACCTCGTCTTGAGCTCCCGGCTTTCCAGCATTTCGCCCGTGTGCAGATCCGCTTCCAGCACGTCCCCGCTTTTCAGCTTCCAGCGCCTTATGATGTGCGCGTTTTCCTCAAACAGCACGCCGGCCTCCGAGGATAGAATCAGCCGCCGGTCATCCGTCAGCGCGCATCTCAGCGGCCGCAGTCCGTTCCGGTCCAGGGACGCACACACCACGTCCCCGTCGGAATACAGAATGGCCGCCGGTCCGTCCCAGGGCTCCATCATGGTGGCATAGTAGCGGTACAGGTCCCGCCAGGGCGTCTGCTCCTTCTCCCCCTGCCAGGGCTCCGGCAGCAGAATCATTCCGGCCAGCGGCAGCGGGAATCCGTTCATGGCCAGAAACTCCAGCGTGTTGTCCAGCATCTGGCTGTCGCTTCCGCCCTCGGTGACCACGGGCAGCACACGGGCCATGTCCGGGCCCAGCACCGCCGAGCGCATGGTCTCCTCCCGGGCCTTCATGCGGTCATGATTGCCGCGGATGGTATTGATCTCCCCGTTGTGCAGAAGCATGCGCTGGGGATGTGCCTTGCTCCAGGAAGGAAAGGTATTGGTGGAGAACCGGGAATGCACCATGGCCATGGACGACATATAGCGCACATCCTGCAGATCGTCGTAGAACGTGCGCAGCTGGCTTACCAGCATCATGCCCTTGTAGACAATGGTGCGGCAGGACAGGGAGCAGACATAGGTATCCGTATCCTGTTTTTCAAACACGCGGCGCAGCACATACAGCTTCCGGTCAAACTCCCTTTCTTCCCGGACCTGTTCCGGCCGCCCCAGAAAACACTGGCGTATGCGCGGCATGCTGCGCCTTGCCCCGGCGCCCAGCTGGGCCGGGTGGCAGGGCACATCCCGCCAGCCCAGCACGGGAATGCCTTCGGACGCGGCGAGCTGTTCAAAGATCCGGCAGACATTCTGCACGCCCACCTCATCCTCCGGCAGGAAAAGCATGCCCACGCCGTACTCCCCGGGCCGGCCCAGGGCAATGCCCTCTTCCCGGGCCCACACTTCAAACAGGGCATGCGGAAGCTGAGTCATGATGCCTACGCCGTCGCCGGTGGTCTCAAGGGCATCGCTGCCCGCCCGGTGCGCCAGCCGCTCCACGATCGACAGGGCCTGATCCACCGTGCGGTGCGTCGCCCGGCATTTCAGGTCCACTATGGCGCCGACGCCGCAGCTTTCATGCTCCAGTTCCTGGTGATACAGGGGATACTGCCGGTCCTGCATGCTCATTCCTCCAACTCTGCCCGTTCCTTCAGAATTCTTCTTGCCTCATCCGCCATCCTGAGCCCGTGCCCCATCGCGTGCTTCTGCAGCATCCGGTGCGCTTCCGGCTCGGAAATGCCCCTGGTGCGCATAAGCCAAGCCTTGGCCTGCTCCACCGCATCCCTGTCCGCGCCGGTGCGTCTGGGCATATGCATCTGGTGCATCTGCTCAAGCACGTTCACCGCGCCAAGCAGTGCCTGACCTGACACCGGCATGGCCAGGCGGAAGACCTCCGGACGCTCGCTCTTCTCCAGCACGGGCGGCCGGGCCACCAGCAGGATCCGGATTCTTTCCCCGTAGTCCCAGTACAGGTCATCCGCCTGGCATTCCGGCAGTTCCCCGAGAAGAATCACGATCCCGTCCTGGCATTCATTGATGCATCTTCTCAGTTCCCCGCCGTCCCCGACGCACCGGAACACCGTGAAGCCGGAGGAAGCCAGCAGCCGGGCCACCTGTGTCCGCCGCTCTTCCGCCGCGCCTGCTATGATGATCCTGGCCACCGGTTTCATCTCCCTTCACTTTTTTCTTCTGATCAGTACATCACAAGGTAGCGGTCGATTTCCCAGCGGCTCACGTGGGTGCGGTAGGCATCCCATTCCTTTTCCTTGCCTTCCACGTACTGACTCAGCACATGACTGCCCAGGCACTCACAGATCACCTCGTCCGCCTTCAGGCAGTCAATGGCTTCCCGCAGCGTGCCCGGAAGACTCCGGATGCCCCGCGCTTCCCGTGCCGCCTGGTCCATGGCGAAAATGTTCTCCGTAATTTCATCCGGCGGTGTCATGCCCTTTTCGATGCCGTCCAGGCCGGCGGCCAGACACACCGCCATGTTCAGGTACGGGTTGCAGCTCGGGTCCGGGCACCGGAGTTCCACACGCGTTCCCATGCCGCGGGAAGCAGGAATGCGGATCAGGGCACTGCGGTTGCTGGCGCTCCAGGCCAGATAGCATGGCGCCTCGTAACCGGGCACCAGACGCTTGTAACTGTTTACCAGCGGGTTCGTGACCGCCGCCATGCCCCGCACATGGGCCAGAATGCCGGCAATAAAGGCATAGGCTTCCGCGCTCAGACCCCGGCGGTCCGCCGGATCCGCGAACACGTTTTTCCCGTCCCGGAACAGACTCATGTTGGTGTGCATGCCGCTGCCGTTGATGCCGAACACGGGCTTGGGCATGAACGTGGCATGCAGGCCGTTCTTCTGAGCCAGGGTCTTCACCGCCAGCTTGAAGGTCATGATGTTGTCCGCCGCGGTCAGGGCATCCGTATACTTGAAATCGATCTCATGCTGGCCCGCGGCCACCTCGTGATGGCTGGCCTCAATCTCAAATCCCATCTGCTCCAGCGTCATGCAGATTTCCCGGCGTGTGCTCTCCCCGTGATCCAGCGGACCCAGGTCGAAGTATCCCGCTTCATCGCCGGTGGTGGTGGTGGGCCGTCCTTTTTCATCCGTCTGGAAGAGGAAAAACTCCATCTCAGGACCCACGTTGAAGGAATATCCCATGTCCGCCGCCCGCTTGAGTTCCTTTTTCAGGACGCCCCGGGGATCGCCGGCAAAGGGCGTGCCGTCCGGGTTATACACATCACAGATCAGGCGGGCCACCTTGCCGTGCTGGGGACGCCAGGGCAGAATCGCAAAGGTGTCCAGGTCCGGCCGCAGATACTGATCGCTTTCATTGATGCGCACAAAGCCCTCAATGCTGCTTCCGTCGATCATGATCTGATTGTTCACAGCCTTCTCAATCTGGCTGGCAGTGATGGCCACATTCTTCATCTGACCGAAAATGTCCGTGAACTGCATGCGGATGAATTCCACATCGTCTTCCCGCACCATCCGGATAATCTCTTCTTTCGTGTATCTGCTCATGACGCTACCTCCTCAAAAAACAAAAAGGGCAGGGGAAATGTCCTTGGACATGACCCCCTTGCCCTATCTGGCGGGAATATAGCACGGCCCGGAAACCGTGTCAAGCGTTTTTGCTGTTTTCAGATTGTATTCCTGCTGTTTTTCCTGTTTTCTAACCTTAAACTACATAATAAGTATAAGTGCAATTTTCAAATCATGAAATTGCATTTTTCCTCTTGACACCGGTTTCATGCCGTGCTACCATGCACCCAATTTCACAGACAAAGCGATGCGGAAGCAGAGTAGCCGGGCCCAGAGCATCCCAGAGAGCGGGCGCTGATGGAAATCCCGTATGCACATCCCGGTGAAGAACCCTTCCAAGCCCAAGCCGAACGCCGGATGGTCAGTAGGGGCGGCGGGGAGACGACCCGTTACAAGCGTCAGGGCTTGACTGAGCCCGGAAAGAGAAGCAAATCAGGTGGCACCACGGAGCGGCGGCCTTCGTCCTGAAATATCAGAACGACAGCCGACCATGAACGGAGGTGCCTTTTATGTGTTCCATTTTCGGCGTAACCAGCAGACAGATCGATCCCGAACTTCTGAAGACCTGCTTTGAACGCACCCTGTCCCGGGGACCGGACATGAGCCGGTTTGAGGAGATTCCCGGCGGGTATCTCGGCTTCCACCGGCTGGCCATCATGGGTCTTGACGAGCGCGGCATGCAGCCCTTCCATCTGGACCGGGACGCGGTGGTCTGCAACGGAGAACTGTATGGGTTCCGCCCGCTGCGGGACCGTCTTCTGGCCAGATATGAACTGCAGAGCCAGTCCGACTGTGAAATTCTTCTGCCGCTGTATCATGAATACGGCGTGGAAATGTTCAAAACCCTGGACGCCGAGTTTGCGCTCCTGCTCTGGGACGGGCAGGCCGGAAAACTGATCGCGGCCCGGGATCCCATCGGCATCCGTCCCCTGTACTACGGCCGTCTCTCCGACGGGGAATGGGCCTTTGCCAGTGAGCCCAAGAACCTCATGGGACTCTGCGGGCAGATCCTGCCCTTTCCTCCGGGACACTACTGGATGGACGGACAGTTCATTCAGTACGCGGACCCGGCCTATGTGGGCTACTTCACCATGAAGACCGAGGATGAGGTCTGCGCCAAGCTGCGCCGGCTGCTCATGGACGGCGTGCAGAAGCGCCTGGACGCCGACGCGCCTGTGGGGTTCCTGCTCTCCGGCGGCCTTGACTCTTCCCTGGTATGCGCCATTGCCCAGAACATGCTCCCCCATCCCATCCGTACCTTTGCCATCGGCATGGACCTGGACGCCATCGACCTCAAGTATGCCCGCATGGCAGCCGATTACATCGGCAGCGAGCACACGGAGGTCATCATCAGCGAGAAGGATGTGCTGGAAGCTCTCCCCCGGGTGGTGGAACTGCTCGGCACCTGGGACATCACCACCATCCGTGCCAGCATCGGCATGTATCTGGTCTGCAGATGGATCCATGAGCACACGGATGTCCGGGTACTGCTCACCGGGGAAATCTCCGACGAACTGTTCGGGTACAAGTACACGGATTTCGCGCCGTCCGCCGCTGCCTTCCAGGAAGAAGCCGAAAAGCGCATCCGGGAGCTGCACGTGTACGATGTTCTGCGCGCGGACCGATGCATTTCCGTCAACTCGCTGGAGGCACGGGTACCCTTCGGGGATCTCAAGTTCGTGCGCTACGCCATGAGCATTGATCCCGAGCTGAAATTGAACACGCACCAGATGGGTAAGTATCTCATCCGCAAGGCCTTTGCCGAGGACCATATCCTGCCTGACGAAATTCTGTGGCGCCAGAAGGCCGCATTTTCCGACGCCGTAGGCCACAGCATGGTCAACGATCTGAAGGCTTATGCAGAAAGGACATATTCAGACAAGGAATTTGCGCTTCGCTCGTCGAAGTATGACTACCGCCGTCCCTTTACCAAGGAAAGCCTTCTCTACCGCGAGCTGTTTGAACAGTACTATCCCGGGCAGGCCCGCATGATCCCGGATTACTGGATGCCCAACAGGTCCTGGCCCGGATGCGACGTGGATGACCCGTCCGCCAGAGTGCTGGCCAACTATGGAGACAGCGGCAAATAACACTTTTTTCAGGAGACATGCCTATGCAGAAACACGAAACCATCATCATCCTGGACTTCGGCGGCCAGTACACTCAGCTCATTGCCCGCCGGGTACGGGAAAACCACGTCTATTCCGAAGTGGTTCCCTGGAACATGCCGGCCCGGGAAATCGCCGAGCGCCATCCTGTCGGCATCATTCTCTCCGGCGGACCGTCCAGCGTGCATGACGCGAACGCGCCTCAGTGCGATCCGGCGGTCTTCACCTCAGGCGTCCCGGTGCTCGGCATCTGCTACGGCATGCAGCTGACCAGCCATATGCTCGGCGGGACCGTGGAGCGGGCAAAGGAAAGGGAATACGGCAGAGTCAGCGTCCAGATGAAGGAGCAGACCGGCCTGCTCTCCGGCATGCGTCCCATCTCATCCTGCTGGATGAGTCACACCTGGCAGGTAAGCGCGCTTCCCGGCGGTTTCCGGGCCATTGCCGGAACAGAGAACTGCCCTGTTGCCGCCATGGCAGACGATGAAAAGCAGATCTTCGGCGTACAGTTTCATCCCGAAGTCACGCATACGGAAGAAGGCGGGAAGCTGATCCGCAATTTCCTGTATGATATCTGCCACTGCAGCGGTGACTGGACCATGGATGCCTTTGCCGAGTCCGCCATCCGCCAGGTCCGGGAAGCCGTCGGCGAAAACGGCACCGTGCTGCTTGCACTGTCCGGCGGCGTCGACTCCTCTGTGGCTGCCGCCCTCATCTACCGGGCCATCGGCCAGCGTCTGACATGCGTGTTTGTGGATCACGGACTACTGCGCAAAGGGGAAAGCGAACAGGTCTGTCATGTATTCGGCCATCTCTTCCCGGTCCGCTTTATCCGCGCTGATGCGTCCGAACGCTTTTTCAGGGATCTTGCCGGCGTCAGCGACCCGGAGCAGAAACGCCACATCATCGGCCACGATTTTATTGAAGTATTCCGGGAAGAAGCAAAAAAGCTCGGAAAGCTTGATTATTTCGCCCAGGGCACCATCTATCCGGATGTAATCGAGAGCGGCCAGGGCACCAATGCAGCCGTGATCAAGAGTCACCACAATGTTGGCGGCCTGCCCAAGGAGCTCGGGTTTACCGAACTTATCGAGCCTCTGCGGATGCTGTTCAAGGATGAAGTCCGTGCGCTGGGCGAAACCCTGGGACTTCCTAAGGAACTGGTGTGGCGCCAGCCTTTCCCTGGACCGGGACTTGCCATCCGTGTAATCGGTGAAATCACACCGGAAAAAGTCCACATTGTCCGCGAAAGCGATGCCATTTTCCGCGATGAAATCAGCAAAGCCGGCCTGGAGCGCCAGGTGAATCAGTACTTTACCGTACTGACAGGCGTCCACAGTGTCGGAGTCATGGGCGATGAACGGACCTATGACTATACCATCGCCCTGCGTGCCGTCACCACGGATGATTTCATGACCGCAGACTGGGCACGCCTGCCCTATGATGTTATTGCCACCGTATCTTCGCGTATTGTGAATGAAGTCCCCCGGGCCAGCCGAGTGGTGTTTGATGTGACAACAAAACCGCCGGCCAGCATCGAGTGGGAATGAGTGCCAGAATGGCGAAACCCCTTATACCGCAACGCTTTCAGCCCTCTCCAAAGTGGCTCTGATAAAGGAATGATAAAGTTTTCCGGAAAAAGGTCACATCGTCCCAATGTCCGGTGGTTGTGGGGTTGAAAGACCGAAAACCAGATCGGAGGGCTTTTGTGTCAGTCTTTATTCTTCGGTTTTCTGCCGCGTCTGGAACGAGTAGGCTCTTCCGCCGGGATCGGAACACGGATACTGGTACTCCAAATGAAAAGGTTCGGATAATAATGAAAGCGCCGCCCGTGTGGACGACGCCTGTAAGTCAATCATATGTTTATTTGGAGAATATCTCGATCAAGTCACTCTCTGTCAGTTGTGTTGCACCAATATCAATTTGATACTCATCATAAGTTTCCGTCATGGGCTCCATATTCATACCCGTAAACTGAAGATCATCCTGAGGAACAGACATCTTCTTCCGCATTACCAGATTGCTGGTCACAAAATCCCTGTTAGCAGATTCGATGATAAGTGCATTTTCCATTCCTTCAACTTGTACAACATGTGCGGCCTGGCCTTCATCGATGCTGAATTCGTATTGATGAGGATCAGAAGCAGGTGTCATAAAGGCGTGTATGTAAATATGCTCTTTCTCATCATTAGTTTTAAAGGTTAAATCATAGGCCACCACAAAATCCATTGACGGATCAACGCTGTAATGACTTTCTGTAAAACCTTCAGAATGAACCGTTTGAGAAGTCAGGACATACTCTCCCTGAGGAAGGCAGCCGTACTGTACATATCCTTTATCAAACACATATCCTTCAGGAATTTTTGCAGGGAGCGGAAAGTCAGGGGATGCATTCAGTAAAGCATTGAAATCCTCAACGGAACTGATTTTCTGGATTCTACTTGACCAGGTTCCCTTATGTGCAGTACTGAGCAAGATCAGTTCCCGATCTTTTGAGTAATCCAGAAGCTCATAAAAGGCCGGATCAATTTCATCCGGATCTGTAGTTGTTTGAGGTTCAGCAGTTGGCATAGGAGTTGCAGAGACCACGGTCGTTTCCTGTACTTCTCCAAGCCAGTTTACACGTCCGCCTAGACCAGCTGCCAGAGCAGTTGCCATCGCAAGAACAATAATAGCAACAATAATAACAGTTGCATGCGATATCTTTTTCACTTTGACTTCCTCCTTGTCTGAAGCAATGATACGCTGAGCAAGCCAGGGATCAGGCTCCAGACCAGAGAGCTGTCTATCAATAGCATCATGAAAATCATCGACTGAAATTTTCTTATTCATCAAGCTCTCTCCCTTCCAGCAAATTCTTCAGTTTATCCCTTCCTCGTTTCAAACGGCTGGAAACGGTTGACTGAGAAATGCTCAGTGTATCTGCAATGTCATTGACTTTCATTCCTTGGTAGTAATACAGCAGGATCACTTCTCGCAGTTTAAGCGGCAGCTTTATGACAGCTATCGCTAACTCTTCATCATCCTCATTTGTTTGAACTGCTTTGTTCGGCATCATTTCTGGTGTTACGTGGCGGTTAAGGAAACGGGACCATCCTGAGTGATTGATGTTATAGCATGTATTTATTGCAATCCTCATGATCCACGTTTTCTCACTACTTTCACCCCGGAATGTGTTCATTCTCTGAAACACCTTCAGGAAGGTTTCCTGTACAGCATCCTCCGCTAACGATTTGTCGCAGAGATAGAGGTAACACATATGAAGAACCGATCTCTGATACTGATCAACAAGCTGTTCAAACTTCTGATTTCGATTCGGAGCAGTGTCAGGGCCCTTAACATTGCTCACGTGACGATCACCTCCTACACCCATTTAGACAATCGAAGAAGGCAAAATATCGTATCCCGAAAAAATAAAGTTGGCGTGCTCTTGCATGCCACCCACAGAATACAATGAAACCAACATCAAAGGAACCGCCATCTCGGAGAAATCACAACGCTCGTCACATTCCCAGACCAGCTGATCGCGTTCATGCCGGGTTTCAGTACCGGGAAATCCCCGGACATATGATCGTTCATCAGTGTAGTATTCAGGTATCAGGTTTGTTTTGGCATTCATCTGGAAACGCCTGTCCCAGATTCCCCGGCGTACGCAGGCAACTGCGATGTATATCGACAGCACGATGAATACAATTCCTTCTCCGGCCAGCGTTTTGCAGTCTTGGCTTCCAAACAGGATGATTTGTATGATGATCGCGGCCTGCAGGCCCCAGAAGGCTATCCAACACCCATTGTGCTCCACCTTCAGCAGCTCCTGTTCCTGCATCTCATCCAGGTTGCTCTTCTTCCTTCTCATGCTCAGCCTCCTCCCAGAACAGATCGTTTAGCGTCACGCCGAGGGCACGACAGATCCTGTGTTGCACAGCTTGATCGATGGATTGAATTCCCCAGCTTCGATCAGACCGATGGAGTATGCTGGCTCGGCTGCGATTGACACGTTAAAAGTCCAGTTTTATAATAGATATGATATGCGGAGGTGAGCAAATGCTGATTTCGACGAAGGGGCGGTACGCTTCACGGATGCTGGTGGATATCGCCATGCATCAGGGGGAGGACGGATATGTCTCCATGAAGGATGTGGCCGCACGGCAGCAGATTTCAAAAAAGTACATGGAAGCCTTTACGGCACCGCTTGCCTCTGCCGGCATTCTTGGAATCCGCCGAGGAAAAGCCGGTGGCTATCGGCTGCTGGTTCCGCCGGATGAAATCACGCTCTGGCGAATTGTGAGCCTGATCGAGGGGCCTCTGCA
>CACYNZ010000003.1 GCA_902775835.1 uncultured Eubacteriales bacterium
TCTCTATCCTCGTGCTTCAAATGAGAAAAGTAAGGCGCGCTGGCGACTGATTGATATTACTTGTCGTCATCTACGCGCCTTACTTTTCTTTTTATTTTTCTCTTCAAGGGCCGGAAACGACAGATACGCAGATAAGTGAATAAAAAACACAGCGCCTTCAGGCATGGCCTGAAGGCGCTTTCTGTATGCGGCAAAGTCCTTACTGCATGGGAAGAAGATCCGTGTCAATGACCATGCAGGGCCTTACTACATTGCGGTTGTTGTTGACATAGGAGATATCCGGCACACCGTCGGCGCGGATAATGGCAGCCTGATTCTGGCGCTCACCCTTGGTGCGGAGCCACCATGAGGCCTTGCCGTCCTGCTTGCGCACTGTGCTGGAAGTGTAGGGGAAGGAAACTCCGTCCAGCGGATCCAGCAGGGTCTGTGCTTCCTCCATGGAGAGCAGGAAGATCCGGTCCAGGGTATCGGGTTCGGCGTCAAGGCGGTAGCTGGGATGCGCCGGATTGGTTACGGTGGTTTCCAGGATCAGGGCCTGCTCATCCTGAGTGAAGGCGTGGTTCAGGAAATAGGTGTTCAGCCAGGAGCGCAGCTCGGATTTCTGCCAGGTGACCCAGACGTTCTTGGTGTGATACACATGTCCGGTAATACCCTGACGGCAGAGAACGAAGGCCCGGTTTCCATCCAGACTGAGCACTTCCCATTCCAGAGCAGTGCCTTCCCAGGAACCCAGGGTGATGACGCTGCCCTTCTGCAGGGAATGTGGCACCTCAGTGGGAGCGGGTGTATCCGTGGGCACCGGAGTGGGCACTTCGGTGGGAACGAGTGTATCCGTAGGCACAGGAGTGGGCGCTTCAGTGGGAACGGGTGTATCCGTGGGCAACGGAGTAGGCGCTTCCGTGGGAGCGGGTGTATCCGTGGGTAGCGGAGTGGGCGCTTCCGTGGGAGCGGGTGTATCCGTGGGCGCCGGAGTGGGCGCTTCCGTGGGAGCAGGTGTATCTGTAGGCACCGGAGTGGGCGTATCAGTGGGAACAGGTGTATCTGTAGGCACCGGAGTGGGCGTATCAGTGGGAACAGGTGTATCTGTGGGCACTGCAGTGGGCACGGCGGTGGGAGTGAGTGTTGCCTCAGGGGTGGGTGTCGGCTGGAAAGTGGGTACCGGCGAATCCGTAGGCTTTTCTGTGGGCACGGCGGTAGGTTCCGGCGTGAATGTGGCGGTGGGCACCGGCGTCGGGGTGGCGAACAGGTCCAGAATCTGTTCGGTCAGGGAAGCCTGGCGGGAGAGATCGGAAAGATCGTTCAGCCAGGCCAGGGCGCCTTCCTGATCCCCTGCTTCGGCAGCTTTATTGGCAAGCTGCACCAGGATTTCGTCGCGAAGCGTAAGCGTTTCTTCCGTTTCGTCCACCTGACCCACCGCGTCCAGCGCGGCCTGAAGGTCACCGCTGTCGAAATAGGCGTATGCGGATCTGAGATTCAGGTGGGTGAGCTCGGCCTGGGCTTCTTCCAGAGGCAGTGCCCGGTTGAAGCAGACAGCGGCGAAGTCCGCGTCCTTTTCGGCCGCATGCCGGCCCAGATCGAGCCATGCCTTCCGGACAGCATCGCTGTCGGACGACTGTTCCTGGAGCGTCTGCATGTGGGACTGAGCCAGTTCGACTTTGCCTTCATCGAAAGCTTTCATGGCCAGGTTCAGACGTGCCTGGGTCATGATCCGGCCGGCTTTCTCTGCGTCGCTGACGGACATCAGATAGTTCAGGGAAGCTTCCGGATCGGTTTTCACCACAGACTCGGCAAGTCCGAGGAACGCCTGTTCCCGGAGTCCGGCGGCTTCTTCGGAAGCCGAGCTGCCGAGCAGATCGAGCACCTGCTGCCAGTCACCGGATTCGCCGGCGAGCCGGGCGAGATGCAGCGCAGCTTCCTCGCGGGCACCTGCACCGCTCGTTCCGGCTGCCGTCAGCAGCGGCAGAGCTGCTTCATATTCATGGTTTTCCGCAAGCCGCAGACCCTCACCCAGGGAAGCGGCCTGAAGCAGTTCCTGTACTTCCTCGCTGCTTCCGGCTTTTTCAAGGCATTCCAGGGCTTCACCGTAGCGGCCTTCATCCAGACGGATACGGGCTGCCGGCAGTGCCGCCTTTTCCAGAAGAACGGCTGCTTCGGGACGATCGGAGACCTGGGAGAGGCAGGTATATGCCAGCTCGTAGTCCTCCTGGTCCATCGCTTCACGGCCGAGACGGAAAAGGGCTTCCTGGCGGGCAAACGCCGTCTGTTCGTTGTCGGGAGCGTGGGCAAGCGCATCCAGCGCTTTCTGCCACTCTCCGCCGGCGAGATACATCTGTCCCAGCTGGAGGCTTGCGGATTCCAGCGCGGGATGCGCCTCATCCAGGGATTCAGCGCTGAGAAGATAGGCATAGGCTGTTTCGAGATCGCCTTCCTGCAGGGCGTCAAGTCCCAGACTCAGGGAGGCATGGATGCGCACATCGTCCACTTCCTCGGAGGTGCCTGCCAGGGAAAGCTCGCTCAGAGCGAGAAGGGGATCGCCGTTGGCCAGGTAGATCCTGGAGAGAATCAGGTGACTTCTGGCGTTTTCCACGGAAGAGGCGGAGATGCTCAGGGCCTGGGTGACGCTGCTCAGAGCGTCGGCAAGCTGGCCGTCCTCGAGCTGCTGGCGGGCTGTCTGATTCCAGAGTTCCTGGGACAGAAGCCGTGCCTGAGGCTGGTTTCCGGCACTCTTCAGAAGGGTCAGCGCTTCCTGGATATTTCCGCTGTCCGCCTGTGCGCGGGCAAGAGAAAGGGCGATCTGGGCGGCCTCGGTGTCCATGCCCGCTTTCTGGAATGCGATGAGCGCGGAAGAGGTATCACCGGATGAAATATAGGCGTTGGCAAGACGCCCCCAGGCGGCTTTGGCAAGCTCCTGGGCATCCTGATAATCCCCGGCCTGCTCAAGATAGGACACAGCGGCTTCATCGTCGCCTTCCTCCAGGGCGGACTGGGCATGGAGATAGGCAAACTGCTTTCTGAGCTGACGGACTTCCGGCGAATCGCCGGCCTGGCTCAGCGCGTTTTCAGCAGCTGTCTGGTTCCCGGCGGCCATTTCGTCTTTTGCCTGCTGGAGATACGTGCCGTATACGCGCTCCTGCCAGTCATTCACGTTGGACTGGGTGAAGAGGGAAACGGCGGACGCATAGTTGTGCTCGGCAAGCGCGGCCTCTGCCATCTGATAGCGGGTCAGCCGCAGCTGATGATCGGCATCCGGGTATTCGCCGGCACGGCGGAAATCCGCCAGGGCGTCATCCAGACGGCCTTCCTGCATGGCACGGCGGCCGGAAAGATAGAAGGATTCGAGAACCCGGGTAGGCGCATCCTGATAGTTGCCGGCCTTGTTGAACGCCTCGGCGGCTTCCTCGAACAGGCCCTGACTTATATAGGAAATACCTGCGCGGTACCGGATTTCCGGAAGACGTGCGCTGGCATCCTCCCATTCGCCGGCGAGACTGAAGGCTTCGGCGGCGGCAGCATAATTGCCCTCCGCGAGCAGCTTTTCGCCTTCTGCATAGCTGTCGGAGCTGAGCTGATCGGCGGTGCCTTCCCAGACGCTGGCCCGGGCAATATAGGTTCCGGCTTCCTCGAAATTCCCCTGGGAGAGGAGGCGCATGCCCAGACGGTAGAAGATTTCCGCGCTGCGCTGAAGCGCATCCTTATAATAGGAAGCTGCGCTGAAAACCTCGGCGGCTTCCTCCTCACGGCCTTCAGACAGAAGCTGTTCGGCCTGGGTGTACCGGATGCTTCCGGCTGCATCCCGGGCCTTTTCGTGCTTGGGAATTCTGTCAAACAGGGCGAGGGCCGCGTCAGGGTCTCCGGCATTCTGTGCCTCCACGCCCTGGCGGTACACAGCCTCGTCAGCCATGTCGGAAGCGCCGGGCCAGGGAATGATGGAGCGGAAGACGCTCTCGGCTTCCTTGTTCCGGCCCTCTTCCAGGAGCTGTTCACCCTGGGCATAGCGCGCAAGACGCACCTGCTTCGGACTGTCACTCCAGTCGCCGAGGGTTTCGAACATGTCCGCCGCCTGGGCATACTGGCCTTTTTCCAGCAGGGCCATGGCTTCCTGATAGGAATTGCCGGGCACAAGGGAAGTCTTCCTGTAATAATAGAACCCGCCGCCGGCAAGAAGCAGGAAAACAAGAAGAAAGACAATCCAGCGGCTGCGACGCCGTCTGCGAATGTTCTTCAGTTCCCGGTTCATGACGATGGAACCCGGAATTTCGTATCCGTTCTCGTCCCATCTGGGTGTTTCTTCTTCAGCGGGACGCGTGTTCTTTCTGCTCATCGAGAATCCTCCTGGTCTGATCTTCTTCGGATAAATCGATAGACGTATGAAATCCGCCGGAGTTCCGGGCATGCCGGGCCGGGGACATAAAAACCTGAAGCTATCCCATCCATTATAACACACCGCAGCCGGTTCGGTCCATGGAAATGAACCCGTCTTTTTCAGATAAAACGGAGCATAATAATGAGAGCGCCTATTATGACAATGGTTTGGGAGTTAAGCATGCCTGGACTTTTGTAGGGGTATGGCAACTTTCTGTATCCTGCGCACAAACTCTTCCTTTCGTATGTATGCTTTCTCCAGGGAGAGATTTATTGCTTTCCCAACAAGCTTAAAATCCTGGTATACTTCGTCTTCTCCGGTCTCTTGTGTTGAATAAGCAAGAACTCCTTTATCATTACGAATCGATTCAAATTCCAGTTTTCCCGAAATCTCGTGGATATGCACAACGCCTGAAGATGGAACATCCAGAATACAAGACTGAAGTACTCTCTGAATTCGTTCCGGTGATATTTCGAGCTTCCCTATAGAGAATTGAATCAGTCTGGTAATCAGTGTTGCCAGGTGGCCGATCATGAAATGTGCACGTATATGGTCGTCAGTACTCACATATACAGGACGCATTTCCAGGTCGGTTTTTTCAGTACGGAAAGTGTTTTCAATCATCCATAGCGTATGATAAACCGCTCTCATCTTCTTTTCGTCATAGTCCAGTTCTGATGTAATGAGGCAGAAGTAACCATCAAATTTTGCATCTTCATCAATTTTCTCCTGGTCAATGGAAAGCAGATCAACAGTCTCATGCAAAATCTCACCGGTTTTGGTATCTGCGACTTCAGCCTTAATGTATTTTTGCTTCGAATGATCCAGGGTGTAAGCTTTGTTATTCAGTGATTTTTCTGCCCGTTTGATCTTTTCCTCTCTTTTTTTTCGAGCAACTTTTGCATCAGCCGCATCCCAGTAGATAAGTACTTTTCTTTTTCGTGTGTTTTTCTTACCGTCTTTGTCACGGCCGCTGAATTCTTCCTCGAATAATTGCCATTTATATGTTCCATCCTTATTGACGGTATATAAAGATTCGTCAAACAGTCTTTGGTGATATCGAACACCTTTTTTGCCTCTCAGCACCTGAGAAAACAGGTACCCGTCTCCCTGATTGCAAAGGTAATCGATATTGGGGACGGAGTTTAATCCTTTATCAGCTACTACGATCGTTTTCCCTTTGGCCATTTTGTGTGATTTCACTTTTTCCACCATCGGCTGCAGCATAAGGCTGTCCGAGGTGTTTCCGGGGAAACACTCATGAAATAATGGAATTCCGTTGCTGTCAAGCAGGAGTCCCTGCTGAACAATCGGTTCTGTTTTATGGTCTTTGGAAACGCCCTTTTGCGGAAGCCTTCCTTCGGTTGCAAAATCCTTTTCAAAGTAGGTATTGGTGATGTCCAGATACATGAAGCTGGTATCAGCCGTAAAGAGTTTGTTTACTTCGATCTGTAAATGCTTCTGCAGCGCAACCCTCAGATCACAGATTTCTCCGAGCGCATGATAAACATCCTGCAAATCAAAGGTTTTTTCAGTGCCAAAGATATGTTGAATATCCATGTAAGTTGATCTTTTTGAATCCGGAAATACCAGCTTCATGCAAGTCAGAAAGCAGAGAATTTCGTTCAGATCGTACCTGGCTTTGGATTTGCGATTCAGCTGAATAAACTCTGGAATACGCAATTGATCATATATCTGCTTAACAATATAAGGGCCAAATCTCAGATCTCTGTTCGTTGGATCGTTGATGGGTTTGTCAACATCAATGGTCAAAGAGATCTTTTCATTTGCTTTCCGATGGTCTGCCACCATTTTCTGCAAGGTGTCAAGAAAAGCTTCAGGATCAGTCTGATCTTCCAAATAGCCATAATCCTGTATTGTTCTTGTGCGGGGATTCATGCCCTTTCCTGGACGATATGACTCAACAAGAGTGATCTGCGTTTTTTTGCTCCCATCCGCGAACGTGTGCTTTGTCTTCTTTATATGCATATTGTGTACCTCCATCTCACCATTGGACTATTGGACACAATATATTGTACCATTACTTACCCCTACAGTCAATAGGAGTCAAAAAATAAACATGAATCTGTAACGATCCATGTTTATCAAGGCTTTCAATTATTCGGGGTGGCTTGTTCTCTCAGACAACTGAAAAAGACAGGTTATAACACACCGCAGCCGGTTCGGTCCATGGAAATGAAGAAGAGGCAATAGATACTCACGACAACAAGGATAAATCTTTTTCCTAGCATGCATGGTAAAAAGCGGGTTTCAGCCGATGAATAAGTGAGCAAAACAGGAAGAAAACAGCCAATTGGCGGAATCCGGGTGAAAGAATGGACACGCCCGAAAGAGAGGAATAGGAAGTGAAGAGCGAAGCCTTATATTCTGCGGATTTCCGGATTTTGTCCGGCAAAAAAAATGCAAAAAAAAGTTCAAAATAGGGGGAAAAGTATCTTGCGCTACCCGCGGAGATGGTGTACAATCCGACTGTTGTCTGTTTAGGGATGAAGTGGTAAGTTGCCGCCAGGCCAGGCGGGTAATTATCACGGACCAGCCCGATAATCGGGCGACGGACTCGGAGCGCGGGCGGACCTGCACCTGCAGTGGGAAAGCCTGACGTAACACGAGAACGATCAAGGAGGTTTATCAATGGCCAGCCAAAAAATCCGTATCAAGCTCAAGAGCTATGAGCACACCCTCGTCGATACGTCTGCACAGCGGATTGTTGAGACAGCCAAGCGGACGGGAGCCCGGGTTTCCGGACCTATCCCGCTGCCGACAGAAAAAGAGGTCGTCACGATCCTTCGTGCAACCCACAAGTACAAGGACAGCCGTGAGCAGTTCGAACGCCGGACTCACAAGCGTCTGATCGACATTGTCAATCCCAATCCCAAGACTGTGGACGCCATGATGAAGCTCGAACTTCCTGCTGGTGTCGAGATTGAAATGAAGCTGTAAGGCAGGAGGAACGAGAAATGAAGAAAGCGATCGTTGGTAAAAAGATCGGCATGACGCAGGTCTTCACCGAAGACGGCCGTCTTGTTCCGGTCACCGTCATCGAGGCGGGCCCCTGCACAGTTGTGCAGACCAAGAATGAAGAAACTGATGGCTACAGCGCCGTTCAGGTCGGCTTTGGCGAGCTGACTGAGAAGCGGGCTGAGAAGCTGCTCAACAAGCCGGAACGCGGACACTTCCAGAAGGCCGGCGTGGATGCCAAGCGCGTGCTTCGTGAGCTGCGGTTTGATGACTGCTCTTCCTACAAGGTAGGGGACGAGATCAAGGTGGATCAGTTCGAGCAGGGTGACCGCATTGACATCACCGGCACCAGCAAGGGTCATGGCTACACCGGTGCCATTGCCCGCTGGAATCAGCACACCGGCCCCATGGCCCATGGTTCCAAGTATCATCGCGGTGTGGGCTCCCTGAGTGCAAACTCCGATCCTTCCCGTGTGTTCAAGAACAAGCATATGGCAGGTCATTACGGTGTGGACCGCGTCACCATCCAGAACCTGGAAGTCGTGAGCGTGGATGCAGAACGCAACCTGCTGCTTGTCAAGGGCGCTGTTCCCGGCCCCAATGGCAGTCTGCTGCTGGTCCGCGACAGCGTGAAGGCTTGATAGGGACAAGGAGGAGAATGAAAGATGCCTAAGACCGCTCTATACAATCAGGAAGGTTCGGCCATCGGCGAAATCGAACTGAGCGAAGCCGTGTTCGGTGCTCAGATCAACGTCGCCGCCATGCACCTGGTCGTCCGTTCCTATCTGGCCGCTCAGCGCCAGGGCACCCAGAGTGCCAAAACCCGCGGCGAAGTTCGCGGAGGCGGCAGAAAGATCTACCGCCAGAAGGGTACCGGTAATGCTCGCCATCATGGCAACCGTGCTCCCCAGTTCCGTCACGGCGGCGTGGTGTTCGCACCCAAGCCCCGCGACTATGTGATCAACGTTCCCAAGAAGGTCCGCCGCCTTGCCATGAAGTCCGCTTTCACCAGCCGGCTGCAGGATGGCGACATCATCGTGGTGGACGAGATCAAGCTGGCCGAGGCCAAGACCAAGCTCATGGCCAAGACCATGAAGAATCTCAAGGCTGAGAAGAAGGCTCTTGTGGTTCTGCCCGGACGTGACGAGAGCGTTGTCCGCGCTACCGCCAATCTCGCGGAAGCCTGCACAACCTACGTCAACACCCTGAATGTCTATGACATTCTCAACGCAGGCAAGGTGGTTCTCACCAAGGCTGCTCTCCAGTCTGTCGAGGAGGTGTATGCATAATGAAGGATTTGCATGACGTCATTATCCGCCCTGTTCTGACAGAAAAAGGCCTTGAGGCTTTGGATGATAAGCGGTATGTATTCGTGGTTCCGGTGAATGCCACCAAGACTGAGATCAAGTGCGCTGTTGAAGAAGTATTTGCTGCTGACGGCGTTAAGGTCGAACGGGTCAACACCGTGCGCACCATGGGCAAGATCAAGCGTCAGGGTCTGACAAGCGGCCGTCGTGCCGAAGTCAAGAAGGCTTATGTAACCCTCACCGAGGATTCCAAGCCTATCAAGTTCTTCGATGGCATGGGCCAGTAACGACTAAGGCAGGGAGGACAAAAACATGGCTATTCGCAATTATAAGCCGACTTCGCCTGCCCGGCGCTTCATGTCGGTGCTCACTTACGATGAGATTACCAAGAAGACTCCTGAGAAGAGTCTGACGGAATACAAGAAAAAGAATGCCGGCAGAAACAAGCAGGGCAAGATCACGGTCCGTCATCAGGGCGGCGGCAACAAAGTCAAGTATCGTGTGATCGATTTCAAGCGGAACAAGTTCGACGTGCCTGCCAAGGTGGCAGCCATCGAATACGATCCGAACCGCAGCGCCTTCATTGCTCTTCTGAACTACACAGACGGCGAGAAGCGCTACATCCTGGCTCCTCTGGATCTGAAGGTTGGCCACAAGGTTCTGGCCAGCAAGGATAACGAAGTGGATATCATGCCCGGCAACGCAATGCCGCTGTCCAAGATTCCCGTCGGTACCCTGATCCACAATCTGGAACTGAAACCCGGCCGCGGCGGTCAGCTGGTCCGGTCCGCCGGTCTGGCTGCTCAGCTGATGGCCAAGGAAAATGGTTATGCCACCGTGCGTCTGCCTTCCGGTGAGATGCGCAGGCTGCCGCTCAACGTCATGGCCACCATCGGCACCGTGGGCAATTCCGATCATGAGAACGTCCGTCTCGGCAAGGCCGGTCGTGTCCGTCACATGGGCATCCGTCCCACCGTCCGCGGTGTTGTCATGAACCCGAATGACCATCCTCATGGTGGTGGTGAGGGCAAGAGCCCTGTTGGTATGCCCGCTCCTGTGACTCCCTGGGGTAAGCCCGCTCTGGGTTACAAGACCAGGAAGCACAAGAAGTATTCCAACAAGATGATTATCAAGCGCGCTGGCAACAAGTAAGCGTATCCCACAGGAAGGAGGCAGCTAACGAATGAGTCGTTCGATCAAGAAAGGCCCCTATGTAGAGGCTGCGCTGATGAAGCGCGTTAAGGAAATGAATGCTTCCGGCAAGAAGGCGGTTGTGAAGACCTGGTCCCGCAGTTCCACCATCTTCCCGGATTTCGTGGGTCACACCATTGCTGTCCATGATGGACGCAAGCATGTGCCGGTCTATGTCACCGAAGACATGGTCGGTCACAAACTGGGTGAGTTCGCCCCCACCCGTACCTTCCGCGGTCATGCCGGGGACAAGGCAACGGCCAAAAAGTAAGAGAGGAGTGAAACGAGATGGCAACCCGTTCGAAGGAAAAGTCTGCTGCTCGCAAGGCGAATGCAGACAAGCGCCCTCAGGCGCATGCTAAGTACATCCGCATCTCTCCTCGCAAGGTAAAGATCGTCATTGATCTGATTCGTGGCAAGAGTGTGGAAGAAGCTCAGGCTATTCTGACTTATACCCCCAAAGCCGCCGCTCCGGTGGTTCTGAAGGTGCTCAACAGCGCTGTGGCCAACGCGGTGAATAACAAGGAAATGAGCGAGAAGGATCTGTATGTTGCTGAAGTGTACGCCAATCCCGGCCCGACACTGAAGCGCTATGTTGCCCGCTCCCGCGGCAGCGCGTCCCCTATGCTCAAGCGCACAAGCCACATCAGCGTAGTGCTGGATCAGAAGTAAGGCAAAGGAGGTTTATCCATGGGTCAGAAAGTAAATCCCCACGGCGCGCGCGTCGGTGTGATCTATGACTGGAGCACCCGGTGGTTTGCCGAGAAGAAGGATTTTGCGGACAATCTCGTAGAAGATTTCAAGCTTCGTGAGATGCTGAAGAACAAGTACTACAACACCGGTATCAGCAAGATTGATATCGAGCGTTCTCTCCAGACTTTGACAGTGAACATCTTCACCTCCAAGCCTGGCATGATCATTGGACCCAAAGGGGCCAACATTGAGCAGCTGAAGAAGGAAGTGGCCGCCTTCGTCAAGAAGCCTTGCCACATCAATGTGTACGAAGTCAAGCAGCCTGACGCTGACGCTCAGCTGGTTGCCGAGAACATTGCTCAGCAGCTCGAAAAGCGTATCAGCTTCCGCCGTGCGATGAAGCAGTCCATCCAGCGCGCCATGAAGATCAATGGCGTCAAGGGTATCAAGTGTTCCGTGAGCGGCCGTATCGGCGGTGCCGACATTGCCCGCAGCGAGCACTATCATGAAGGCTCCATTCCGCTGCAGACTCTGCGCGCCAATATCGATTACGGCTTCGCCGAAGCCAAGACCACATACGGCCGTCTGGGCATCAAGGTTTGGATCTACAAGGGACAGATCCTGCCTGCTGCCAAGAAAGGGCCGGCTGCGAAGGAGGTCAAGTAACCTATGCTGATGCCTAAGAGAGTCAAGCGCCGCAAGGTGTTCCGCGGTCGCATGAAGGGCGAAGCCCATCGCGGTAATTTCCTTGCTTATGGCGAGTTTGGCCTGCAGGCCACCGAGCCCTGCTGGATCACTTCCCAGCAGATTGAAGCGGCTCGTATTGCTCTGACCCGTTACACCAAGCGTGGCGGTCAGGTCTGGATCAAGATTTTCCCTGACAAGCCTGTCACGGAAAAGCCTGCTGAGACCCGAATGGGTTCCGGCAAAGGTTCTCCTGAGTACTGGGTTGCGGTGGTTAAGCCCGGCCGCGTGCTGTTCGAGATCAAGGGTGTCGGCGAAGAGACTGCCCGCGAAGCACTGCGTCTGGCCAGCCACAAGCTGCCTTTGAAGACCAAGATCATTGCGCGCCAGGATGAGGCGACGACTGAAGCGGGTGGTGAACAGTAATGAAAGCGAAGGATATGAACACCATGACCAAGGAGCAGCTGGAGGCTCAGGTGTCTGAACTGAAGACCGAGCTGTTCAATCTTCGCTTCCAACTGGCCACCGGTCAGTTGTCGAATCCGAAGAAAATTACGGAAATCAAGCGTGACATCGCTCGTACCAAGACCGTAATCCGTCTGAAGGAACAGGCGTAAAGTGAACTTGAAAGGAGGCAGCCGCTTCAATGTCTGAAGAAAGAGGACTTCGTAAAACCAGGGTTGGCGTCGTGATCAGCGACAAGATGGACAAGACCTGTGTCATTCAGATCAAGACCCGCGTACGTCATCCCCTGTATGGAAAAATCATGAACCGCACTAGCAAGCTGAAGGTTCATGACGAGAATAATGAGTGCGGTGTAGGTGATACCATCCGCGTGATGGAAACCCGCCCGCTGAGCCACGACAAGCGCTGGCGCCTGGTCGAGATTATCGAAAAGGCGAAGTAAGCAGCTGTCATAAAGGAGGAAATACCCTATGATTCAGCCGCAAACGCGACTCAAGGTAGCCGATAACTCCGGTGCCAAGGAAATTATGTGCATCCGTGTACTTGGCGGCTCTTTCCGGCGTGATGGCTCCATCGGTGATGTCATCGTGGCCAGCGTCAAGACCGCTACTCCCGGTGGCACCGTGAAGAAGGGCGATGTGGTGAAGGCCGTGATCGTCCGGACCCGCAAGAACCGCCGCCGCAAGGATGGCAGCTACATCCGCTTTGATGACAATGCTGCCGTGATTATCAATGATCAGAAACTGCCCCGCGGTACCCGTATTTTTGGACCTGTTGCCCGTGAGCTGCGCGAAAAGGATTTCATGAAGATCGTTTCGCTGGCTCCCGAAGTACTGTAAGGAGGCAGACAGAACATGAATGTAAAGCTCAATGATAACGTGCTGGTGATTACCGGTAAAGACAAGGGTGTCACTGGTAAAGTTACAGCCTGCTTTCCGAAGCTGAACCGTGTCACGGTTCAGGGCGTCAATCAGGTAACCAAGCACCAGAAGCCCAAGTCGGCGGCTCAGCCTGGTGAAATCATCCACAAAGAGATGCCTGTGGATGCTTCCAATGTGATGGTCATCTGCCCCAAGTGCGGCAAGGCCACCCGCGTTGGTCACAAGGTGAACCGTGTGGACGGCGAGAATGGCCGCAAGGTGCGTGAAATGGTTCGCGTCTGCAAGAAGTGCGGCGCTGAAATTGACTGATAAGGAGGATCCGCCAAATGGCTACACGTATCAAGGAAAAATACCTGGCCGAGGCTGTTCCTGCCCTGAAACAGAAGTTCGGCTACAAGAACCCCATGGAAGTCCCCAAGGTTGCCAAGGTTGTCATCAACATGGGCCTGGGTGACTGCAAGGACAATGCCAAGGCCCTGGAGCTGGCCCTGAGCGAACTGGCCACCATTTCCGGTCAGAAGCCCATGGTCACCAAGGCCAAGAAGTCCATCGCTAACTTCAAGGTTCGTGAAGGACAGAATGTCGGTGCCAAGGTTACGCTGCGCGGTGCCCGCATGGAAGAGTTCATTGACAAGCTCGTGTCCGTGGCTCTGCCCCGTGTGCGTGACTTCCACGGTGTTTCCACCAAGGCTTTCGACGGCCGCGGCAACTACGCCCTGGCCATTCAGGAACAGCTGCTCTTCCCGGAAATCGACTATGACAAGGTCGAAAAGATCCGCGGCATGGAGATGATCTTCGTCACCACTGCCAAGACCGATGAAGAGTGCAAGGAGCTGCTCGCTCAGCTGGGCATGCCCTTTGAGAAGGCCGAGTAAGGAGGAATTAAATCGTGGCTAAGACGAGTATGAAACTCAAGCAGCAAAGAACGCCGAAGTACTCCACCCGTGCTTATACACGCTGCCGCCTCTGCGGCCGCCCGCACTCGGTACTTCGCAAGTATGGCGTATGCCGTATCTGCTTCAGAGAGCTGGCCTATAAGGGCCAAATCCCCGGTGTCCGCAAGGCCAGCTGGTAAGCGGGGAGAAAACGGAAGGAGGTTCCATCATGGTTGTGAATGATCCCATTGCCGATATGCTCACCCGCATCCGCAACGCTCAGGTAGCAAAGCATGATACGGTCGAGATGCCTGCCAGCAAGACCAAGAAGGCTATCGCCAAGATTCTGCTGGATGAAGGCTATATCAAGGCATTCGATGTGATCGATGACAATGTTCAGGGTACCCTGAAGATCACCCTGAAGTATGTCAACGGCAAGCAGACCCCTGTTATTGCCGGACTCAAACGGATCAGCAAGCCTGGTCTTCGTGTGTACAGCAAGTGTGAAGATATGCCCAAGGTCCTCGGCGGCCTGGGAATTGCCATCATCAGCACCAGCAAGGGCCTGATGACCGACAAGAATGCCAGAAAGAACAATCTTGGCGGCGAAGTGCTCGCCATGGTCTGGTAACCGACACGTCATGGAGGTGTGAATATGTCTCGTATCGGAAGACTTCCGATCCAGGTTCCCGCGGGCGTGACGGTAACTGTTGGCGATAACAACATGGTCACTGTAAAGGGTCCGAAAGGCACCCTCACCCAGCAGGTGAACAGTAATATTACCGTAAAGCAGGAGGGGAATGTTCTGACCCTCAGCCGCCCCAACGATGAAAAGCAGAACAAAGCGTTCCACGGTCTGTATCGTGCCCTGCTGCACAACATGGTCGTGGGTGTGACCGAAGGCTTTTCCAAGACTCTGGAAATGGTCGGCACCGGTTACAAGGCGAAGGCAGAAGGTAACGGCAAGAGCATTGAAATCAACATTGGTTTCTCTCACCCCGTCCATCTGGATGCTCCTGAAGGCCTGGCCTTCAAGACCCCCAATGATACGACCATCGTGGTGGAAGGCATGAGCAAGCAGGCTGTGGGCAACATGGCCGCTGACATCCGTGCCATCCGCAAGCCTGAACCCTACCTGGGCAAGGGCATCAAGTATCAGGGTGAGCATATCCGCCGCAAGGAAGGCAAGACCGGTAAGAAGTAAGAGAGGGAGTGACTGCAAATGTTCAAAAAGCGCGACCGTAATGAGGTTCGTGAAATTCGTCACGAGCGTGTGCGCAAGAAGATCAGCGGCACCCCCGAAATGCCGCGTCTCAGCGTCTATCGTTCCAACAGGCACATTCAGGCTCAGATCATTGATGACACCAAAGGTGTTACCCTGGTGAGCGCATCCACGCTGGATGAGCAGATCAAGGGTCAGCTCGATGATGTGGACAAGAAGAGTGCTGCCAAACTGGTTGGCAAGCTCATCGGCGAGCGTGCTGTCCAGGCCGGTATCAAGGCGGTTGTCTTCGACCGTGGCGGCTATGTGTACACTGGCCGCGTTGCGGAAGTGGCAGCGGGCGCCCGCGAAGCCGGACTTGAATTCTAAAGAAGGAGGACACACGCAATGCCGATGCAACGCTACGAACAGAATAGCGAATACAAGGACCGTCTGGTTGCTGTCAACCGCGTGTCCAAGACCGTCAAGGGCGGCCGCAATGCCAGGTTCTCCGCACTGGTTGTCGTAGGCGACGAGCAGGGTCATGTGGGAGCCGGCATGGGCAAGGCCGTGGAAATTCCGGAAGCCATTCGGAAGGCCAATGAAGATGCCAAGAAGGCCATGGTGAATGTGCCGCTGAGCGGAACCACCATTCCTCATGAGACCACTGGCTACTACAGCACGGCCAAGGTTGTGCTGCTGCCCGCTCCCGAAGGTACCGGCGTTATCGCCGGCGGTGCATGCCGTGCGGTTCTGGAAATGGCCGGCGTGAAGGACATCCGGACCAAGTCCTTTGGTACTAATAACCCCATCAACATGGTGAAAGCCACTCTGGAAGCCCTCAAGCTGCTGCGCAGCCCTGAGGAAGTTGCCAAGATGCGTGGCAAGACCGTGGAAGAACTGCTTGACTGAGGAGGAAATAGACGATGAAGCTCAAGATTACCTTGATCAAATCACCGATCGCCTCCCTGCCTAAGCACAAGGCGACCGTGGCAGCCATTGGCCTGAAGAAGGTTGGACAGACTGTCATCCGTCCTGATAATGCCTGCGTCCGCGGGCAGATCTTCGCCGTGAAGCACATGGTGAAGGTTGAAGAAGTCAACGAGTAAGGAGGGAATTCCCATGAAACTGCACGAGCTGTGTCCCGCTGAGGGATCGACCACTGCTCAGAAGCGTCTTGGTCGTGGCGTGGGTTCCGGACTGGGTAAGACCTCCGGCAAGGGCCACAAAGGCGCCAAAGCCCGCTCCGGCGGCGGCAAGCGCCCCGGTTTCGAAGGCGGCCAGATGCCTCTGTATCGCCGCGTTCCGAAAAAGGGTTTCACCAATATCTTCGGCAATGAATATGTAGCCATCAATGTGGAACGTCTCAATGATTTTGAAGACGGTGCTGTGGTTGACACCAAGGCATTGCTGGATGCAGGCATCATTAAAAAGGTCCAGGATGGCGTTAAGATCATGGGCGACGGTGAATTGACCAAGAAATTGACCGTCAAGGCCGCCAAGTTCACCGCCTCTGCAAAGGAAAAGATCGAGGCTCTCGGCGGGAAAGCCGAGGTGATCTGATATGCTGGACAGTCTGAAACGGATGTGGGCCAACAAGGAGATCCGGAAAAAGCTGCTTTACACTTTCCTGATGCTCCTGATCTATCGTCTGGTTTCCGTGATTCCGGCTCCCGGTATTGATAAGACCAGACTTGGATCCTCCATGGATCTTCCTCTGCTGCAGCTGGTCAACATGATGACCGGTAACAGCTTCTCCAACATGACCATCATGGCCATGGGTATTACACCCTACATCAACGCTTCCATTATCATGCAGCTCCTCTGCATTGCCATTCCGGCTCTGGAGAGACTGAGCCAGGATGAATCGGGAGCGGGTCGTGAAAAGATCAACCGGATCACGCGCTATGTAACCGTGGGTCTGGCAGCCCTGCAGGCCATCGGCCTGGTGGCTGGCCTGAACTACATGAAGAGCGGCTGGATAAACTACATTCTGGTCGGCGTGTCCATGGCCGGCGGTACCGCCTTCGCCATGTGGCTGGGTGAGCAGATCACCGACAAGGGTATCGGAAACGGTATCTCCCTGCTGATCTTTGTGGGTATCATCTCCAACCTCTTCAACGGCATTGTGGCCGGATTCACCAACGCGACAGCCAACGGCACCACCTCCGGCTGGGTCAACCTGGTTGTGATCATCGTGGTAGCCATCATCATGACTGTCCTGGTGACCTTTGTGGAACTGGGCGAGCGCAGAATTCCTCTGCAGATCGCCAAACAGACCAAGGGCCGCCGCGTCTATGGCGGACAGAACACCAGACTGACCCTGAAGGTCGTTTCCGTGGGCGTTATGCCTCTGATCTTCGCCTACTCTTTCCTGGCGTTCCCCTCCACCATTATCCAGCTGGTTGATCCCAAGGCAAACGGCGGATTCACCCAGTGGTGGCTGAGAAACATGAGCAACGGCAGCTGGCTGTATCTGCTGCTCTCCGCTCTGCTCATTATCGGCTTTACCTATTTCTACTCCTCCATCTCCTTCGATCCTCAGAAGCAGGCTGATCAGCTGATCATGCAGGGTGCAACCATCCCCGGTCAGCGCGGCAGGAACATGAAGAACTATCTGCAGACCATCGTCGGAAGACTGAATCTGTTTGCAGCCCTGTATCTGGCAGTTCTGTCCGCTGTGCCTTCTCTGATCACCAGAGGCCTGAATGCAAGCGTGCCCTTCGCGGCATCTTCCATTCTGATCGCTGTGAGCGTGGCACTGGAATCCATCCGCACCATCCAGGGCGAGATGAGTGTCCGCGGTATCGAGATGGACGTGGAAAAAGGCGGTTTCATGTAAGCATTGTAACCGTGCGCTGTGCCGAGAGGCACAGCGCACGCCTTGCTGATGATGGTAAGGCATGCCTTCCATATCAGTCACTGCATTCTTGTGCATAAGCAGGAAAGGAGCTTCAGAATGAATATGATCTTTCTGGGACCTCCCGGCGCAGGCAAAGGCACTCAGGCTGTGCAGATCTGTGAGGCCCTGAATATCCCCCAGATTTCCACCGGTGACATTCTGCGCAATGCCATCAAGAACGGAACGGAAACCGGCATGAAGGCCAAGTCCTACATGGACGCCGGCCAGCTGGTGCCCGATGAGATTCTTGTGGCGATCATCCGGGAGCGCCTTGCTCAGGACGACTGTGCCAACGGTTATATTCTCGACGGGTTCCCGCGTACCATTCCTCAGGCTGAAGCCCTGGAAGGGATCGCGGATATCGATCTGGTTCTGGAACTGAACGTGTCTGATGAAGTGCTGATCAATCGTCTGTCCGGCCGGCGGGTCTGCCCTGCCTGCGGGGCCACCTATCATGTGAATATGCTCAACGGCAGCACCAAGTGCGAAAAGTGCGGCGCTGAACTCATTCAGCGCAAGGACGATGCACCGGAAACCGTGCTCAACCGTCTCAAGGTATATCACGATCAGACCCAGCCTCTGATTGCCTTCTATGAAGCCAGGGGCAAGCTGAAGAAGTTCGACGGCGCCAAGGATCAGCAGGAAGTTTATGCCGAGATCATGGAAGCTATCGGGACGAATGCATGATTACCATTAAGAATGAAGCACAGATCGAAGGCATGAGAAAAGCCGGGAAGCTGCTCTACGAAGTGCTCAGCACGGTCCGGAAAGCAGTTGTGCCCGGCATTAGTACCATGGAGCTGAATGATCTGGCTGAGAAGCTGATCCGCGATGGCGGTGCCACTCCATCCTTTTTGGGATATGAAGGGTACCCGGCTTCGCTCTGCACAAGCATTGATGAAGTGGTCGTACACGGCATCCCTTCCGAAGACACCATTCTTCAGGAAGGCTCACTGATCTCCATGGACTGCGGTCTGTGCCTGAACGGGTGGCAGGCTGACAGTGCACTGACAGTGGGCGTGGGCAGGATTTCCGATCGTGACCGGGAACTGATTGAAACCACAGAAGCCTGCTTCTTTGCCGGCGCCAGACAGGCGGTGGCGGGAAAGCGGCTGGGGGACATCGGTTCCGCCGTGGAAAGCCTGGCCCATGAACATGGGTTCAGTGTGGTGCGTGATCTGTCCGGGCATGGTATCGGACGCGACATGCACGAGGATCCGTATGTGTACAATTTCGGATTTGCGGGCTGCGGACTTCCCATGCGGAAGGGAATGACCATAGCCATCGAACCCATGGTCTGCATGGGGGACTGGCATGTGGAGACCGATGAGGAGGATGGCTGGTGCGTCAGAACCCGGGACGGCCTGAAGGCTTCCCATTACGAGCACACTATCGCCATCTTTGAAGACCGGCTGCCTGAGATTCTGACTCTGCCCGGCTTTGTCTGGAAGGAGGAAGAATAATGGACCAGCTTCCTGTACTGCCCGGAACCGTGGTCACATCCCATCAGGGACGCGACAAGGGCCGCAGCTTTGTGGTGATCCGGGTGGAAGATGAACAGTTTGTGATGATGGCCGACGGCCTGACCCGGAAACTGGATCATCTGAAGAAAAAGAAAGTAAAGCATGTAAAGGCCAGACCCGCTCGGATGGATCTGGACGCCGCGTGGCCCAGCGGACATCTGCTGGACAGCGATATCCGGAAGTTTCTGGAAGAGCACGGATATGGCCTGGAACGGCCCCTGTGCAAGGAGGACTGAAAACTTGTCAAAGGATGACGTCATCGAAATGGATGGAAAGGTCGTTGAGGCCCTTCCCAATGCCATGTTCCGGGTGGAGCTGCCCAACGGCCACCAGATAATGGCGCATATCTCGGGAAAGATGCGCCAGAATTTTATCCGCATCTATCCCGGTGATAAAGTTACTGTCGAGCTTTCGCCCTATGATCTGACCCGCGGTCGGATCACCTGGCGCAGCAAGAGCTGAGAAAACCAAAGGAGGAATTTCCATGAAAGTCAGGCCGTCTGTAAAGCCGATTTGTGAGAAATGTAAAATTATCAAGCGCAAGGGTCGCGTCATGGTGATCTGCGAGAATCCCAAGCACAAGCAGCGCCAGGGCTGAAACTGCGCCTTACAAGGCATATTACCGTCGGATGTTTCCGGCGGTTTTTTTGTGCGCATGACGCGCGCAATACGGTCAAAGGCCGGGCTGCGACTTGAGAAGGTCGGGAATTAGCGATATAATGGCATCTGTGAAAATATCGCAAAGGAGAAAAGGACTTTGAGCGATTTACAGAATGAACCGAACGTTCAGCCGGTAGACGAGCCGACGAAACAGGTTCAGGTCATGGAAGTCCCGGTTCAGCGCCATCGGCGCAGCAGGAATTCCAGACCGGCAGAAGCAGAAAGTCAGACAGTCCGGGAAGTACCCCCGGCGCAGATCGCCTATCCCGCACCCCAGCAGCGTGCCAGCACCCCGCGGCCGCAGGCACTGCAGCGCGTGACCCAGGATCAGGCGCAGAAATCCGAGAATTCGCGCAATATCCGCAGGCCTGTTCAGGAGAGCGGATATTCCCAGCGCAGACCGCTGGGAACGGCGGGCGAAAATGAAAGCACGCCTGCCAGACCGCCGCTGGGCCCGAGAGGCGTGCGCAATCCCAGTGAGGAAGAGGAGGCGCCGAAGCGCGGCATCAGCCGGATTCTTCTCATTATTCTGATTGTTCTCCTGATCATCGGTCTTCTCGTGCTGGGACTGCACCTGATTCCGGAGAATGCGCAGGGATTCCTGGGCGATGTAAAGCGCACCGTCAGCAGTACCCTGGGCAGGAGCGCAGCGCCTACGGAAGAGCCGGTGCCCCAGGTGACCATCGGCGCGTATCAGTTCCGCTCCGATACGGTAAGCGGCTATGCGCCGGCGGAAGTCACCTTCACGCTCTCTTCCGGCAGCCAGTTTGAAGACGCACGTCTTCTGGACATGGACGGCCGCGTGGTGGACAGCTATGTATTCCGCTCCGAGCAGGATGACGGAAGCGTACAGTGGTCGCTGATTGCCACCTTCGAGAACGCCTATTTCGGACCAGTCACCGCTCAGCTCCTTGCGGAGGGTGTCTGGCAGGATACCGGGGAAGAGATTCCGATCTCCATTCAGGAGCAGACCGTGCGTGAAACCTCCACGGAGCCGCCCGTATCGGAGGCACCGGCGGCGGTTGCCATGCTGGTGAACGATTTCTCCGGGTCTCCCTCTCAGGGCACAGCGCCGGTGAATGTGGCCTTCAGCATGACCACGAGCCTGAGCGTGACCAATGTACGGCTGGTGGATGACATGGATCAGCCACTGGAAGCCGAATCCCTGGTGCTTGTGGACAATACCAATACCCGGGTATGGGCACTGAACTATACCTTTGATGAAGGGTACAACGGTGTCATCTATGCCCAGATTCTCAATAACGGCGAATGGGTGAACTCCGGAAAGACCTGCACGCTGCAGATCAAGGAGCCCCTGGAGCCGGTTCTGACCCCCGCGCCTGTGGAAACAGTCGTGCCGGTGGTGGAAGCAGCCGTGACGGAGGACACGGACGCGTATGATCTCGTGCCCGAGGATACCGAGGATGCAGTGGATGAAACAGCAGAGCCCGAGCCCACGCTGCGTCCGGAAGCCCAGGGTTTTGCCCTGCCCATGGAGGTTTCGCCCACGCCCGCGCCTGAAGGCGCAGAAGCGACGGATGTCGTGGATGAAGCAGCCGTGGACGCTGATCCGGATGCCGTCACAGCGGATGCGGACTGGACGGAACCTGCCGTGGATGCCGCAGAGGAAACCGCGGCACCGGAGGCAGCAGTTGTTGCCGAGGCTGAGCCCACTGAGGAGGCTGAGCCCACCCCTGTTCCGAGACTTACGGCGGAAGCTGCGGAGAGTGCGGATCCGTCCCTGATCAAGACCAGCGTGATCTATAACGGAACCAAGAAGGTTTCCAGTTATGACCGTTCGGCCGGAGATATTCTGGACATGCCCGCGGTGGATGCCTATGCGCGTCAGCCCTATGGCGTGATGACATTCCGCGGGTCTTCATTCCGTCAGAATGCCGCAGAAGGCACGGTGCCTTCGCTTTCCTCCATGGAAGTGCTCTGGCGTGCCAATGCTTCTTCTGTCAGGGGCTCCGGCAGCACCTATTACGGAATCGGCTGGACAGGCCAGCCGCTGATCATCAAGTGGAGCAAGGAAGTACGCGAACTGTCCAACATCCTGGACGAAAAGAAGAACACGAAGGCACTGCGGGAAGTGATTGTGGCCGGCGAGGACGGAAACATCTATTTCCTGGATCTTGAGACCGGAGAACCCACCCGTGATGTCATCGAGCTCGGCTATCCCATGCGCGGCACGCCCAGCGTGCATTCCATGGGCTATCCCGTGATGAGCGTGGGCCAGTACGCCCGGAAGATGGCAAAAAAGACGGGCGACATCGGTATGCGCGTGTATAACCTGCTGACCCAGAAGCAGTCCTTCCTGCTGGATGGCCTGGACGGCAAGCTGGACCGGCCGTACTATTCCGTGGGTTCCTTTGAGACCTCCTCACTGTTTGACTACAACAGCGATTCCATGGTCAGCATCGGCACCAACGGCATGCTGTACGTGACCAAGCTGAACACGGATATTGACCGGAACTCCGGCACCATGACGGTGAAGCCGGATACCGTGAGCCTCAAGACCAAGGCCAGCGGTGAGAGCGACAAGCAGGTGGCTGTGGAATCCTCCATGGCAGCCTATCAGCAGTATGTGTTCTACGCGGACATGGGCGGATATCTGCGCTGCGTGGATACCAGCAGCATGACCACGGTCTGGGCTGTGAACACGGGCGACAGCGTGGAAGCGGCCATTGCCCTGGATCTGGACGAACAGGGCGGGCTCTGGCTGTATACGGCCAATACGCTTCAGCAGAGAAAGAAAGGCGACTGCCATATCCGCTGCTATAACGCCATGACCGGCGAGATGCGCTGGGAGTACGCAGTGACGGTGGATAAGGCGTCCAAAAAGAACGGGAATGTCATCGGCGGATTCCGGGCATCCCCTGTGGTGGGCACCGGTCTGCTGAAGGATATGGTGTTCTTCACAGCCAGCTCTGTGACCTCTGTCGGTTCCTCCGCGTCCCCGTCCATGGTGTTTGCCCTGGACAAGGAAAGCGGGGAAGTCATGTGGACCAAGCGTCTGGATGTCTATACCTATGCTTCGCCTGTGGCAGTCTACACCGAAGACGGCCAGGCATTCCTGATCCAGCCTGACAGCAGCGGCATTCTGCATCTGCTGGACGGCATGAGCGGCAGTGAGGTCAGCTCCCTGCAGCTGGAAGGCACCATCAATGCTTCCCCGGCTGTGTACAAGGATACGCTGGTCATCGGCACCCAGGGCAAGGATACATCCTACATTTATGGGATTTCCCTGAAATAAGAAAACAGGAGGCATTCCGAAAGGAATGCCTCCTGCCATGTACGTATCAGGAATGCTGGTGCCTGAGCTGCTTCCAGGTGGAAACGCCGTAGGAGATGCCGGCCAGGTATGCCAGCGCCAGGGAAATCCAGAGCAGTATAACGTCGGCCTGAAAACCTGTCCAGACGGGAATGGAATCATGGAAGAAGCCGGCAATCAGGCTTGCGATGAAGAAACAGGTGGAGGTCTTTCCAAGATAGTTTGCATAGACCACAATGTTTCGGTTGAGCAGCAGCAGTGCGCCGACGATCATGATGACTTCCTTGAAAATCAGAAGGAATACGGCGATCTTCGGATATACACCGGAAAAGCAGTGAAAGGCCAGGGCAGTGATCACCAGCAGCTTGTCTGCCAGGGGATCCATCAGTTTCCCGAAGGCGGTGATCTGGTGATTCTTTCGTGCCAGATAGCCGTCGAACATGTCGGTAATGCTGGCAGTACAGAACACCACGAGCGCGGCGATCACGTGACCGCTTGCATAGAGTATGGCAAAGACCGGAACCAGAGCCAGTCGGATCATGGTCAGGATATTGGGTACGTTCCATGCTTCTTTCAGCATGTTCCGGAATTGTTCTTTCACAATGGACCCCTTTCCGCAGGCATGGCAGCATGCATGCGAAGTACATTATACCACCGGATAAAAACGTGACAAGCTTCCCGGAAAAGAAAGCACGGGAAGCAGCGGTCAGATATGGAGGAAGAAAGATGCGCAGGGATGGAAGAGCGGATACCGAGCAGAGAAAAATTGAAATCCTGCCGAATTTTGTGGAGTCGGCTGCAGGCAGCTGCCTGATTTCCACCGGAAAGACACGCGTGATCTGTACCGCCTCAGTGGAGGAAAAGGTTCCGGAATTCCGGCGTGAATCCGGCCTGGGCTGGGTGACGGCGGAGTATGCCATGCTGCCTGCGTCCACGGGCACACGCAAGCGCCGGGACGGCGCGCAGAAGGACGGGCGCAGCGTGGAGATTCAGCGGCTGATCGGCCGGAGTCTCAGGCAGGCCGTGGACATGCGTGTACTTGGCCGGCGCACGATTACACTGGACTGCGATGTGCTGCAGGCGGACGGCGGCACCCGCACCGCCAGCATCAGCGGGGCCATGGTGGCGCTGACCCTGGCCGTGGACAAACTGATCCGGGAGGGCAAGCTGGCCGCGTCGCCGCTGATCCATCAGGTGGCGGCCATTTCCTGCGGCATGGTGGATGACCATGCCTGCCTGGACCTGTGCTACAGTGAGGACAGCCGCGCCCAGGTGGACATGAATGTGGTCATGAACGAGAAAGGCGAGTATATCGAGCTCCAGGGCACCGGCGAGGGCCGGGCGTTCACGCCCGCGGAACTGGCCGCACTGACCGGGGAAGCGGAGCAGGGGATCCGGGAAATGATGCAGGCCCAGCGCGAAGCGCTCGGGGACGCGGCGAAATGGCTGTGCGCAAAGCCCGTGCTCGTGGCAGCCAGCGGGAACGCGCACAAGATCCGGGAGCTCCAGTCCATATTTGGAAAGTATTATCAGGTGTGCTCCATGAAGGACTTCGGGTTTGACGAGGACATCGTGGAGGATGCGGATACGTTTGCCGGCAATGCCGTGATCAAGGCGGAGGCGGTGTGCAGCGCGCTGGGCCTGCCCACCATCGCGGATGACAGCGGGCTGTGCGTGGATGCGCTGAACGGTGAGCCCGGTGTGTACAGTGCCCGTTACTGCGGACATCATGGGGACGACGAGGCCAATAATGACCTGCTTCTGGAAAAAATGCAGGGCGTGGAAAGCCGCAGCGCGGCATTCCACAGCGCGATTGCCATCAAGCATCCGGGCGAGGAGCCGCTGGTGGCCGAGGGCATCTGCCCGGGCGTAATCCTGCATGAGCGCCGTGGCCATGGCGGGTTCGGATATGATCCCCTGTTCCTCTATGAACCGCTGAACAAGACCTTTGCCGAGGTGACAGAGGAGGAAAAGAACGCGGTGAGCCATCGCGCCAGAGCCTGTGCCAGGATGCTGGAGATTCTGGAGGCACGCGCATGAAGGCACTGGTGATGAGCGACAGCCACGGGTCCGTGGACAGCATCCGGTATCTCTGCGGGGAAGCCTGGAAGCGCACCGGCCCTGTGGACGCCTACTTTCATCTGGGGGACGGTGCCGGGGATTTCCGGGCACTGGAGGCCTTCTTTCACGCGCATGATCCGGAAGCTGTGCTGGAAAATGTGCGGGGCAACTGCGATTTCTATGCTCCGAATGTGCCGGACCAGAAAACGGTTCGCTTTGGCGGCACCTCCATCCTGCTGACCCATGGCCATCACCTGTGCGTCAAGCAGGGACTGTATCTGCTGGACGATGAGGCGGTGCGTCAGGACTGCAGCATTGCATTGTATGGGCATACGCACGAGCCGGCCATGGACATGCATTCCGTGCTGATGATCAATCCCGGGTCCGTGCAGGACGGCCGGATTGCATTCCTGGAAGTCACGGAAGGTCGGCCGCGCGTGGAACTGTGGCATTTTCAGTAATCTCAGAGGACAGAAACGTGAAGCTGCGGCTTCACGTTTTTGCGTTGGCGGGGAAAAACGGATCATGATTTTCTTACCGCGAAGCGTAGGCTTTTGGGGTTTTCCGCGTCCCCGTGTATAATGAGGGTACATGCTCTGCGCAGCAATGAAAATGCACAAATGACCGGCGGGAATATGCCCGTTTTCAGAAAGGAAGCCGTTATGAATCAGCCGAATATCCTTTTTCTTCTCTCGGATGACCAGGGTCCCTGGGCCATGCATTGCGCAGGCACGCCGGAACTGATCACGCCGAACCTGGACAGGATTGCCGCGGAGGGCATCCGGTGTGACAGTTTTTTCTGTGCATCGCCTGTGTGCTCTCCTGCGAGGGCATCACTGCTCACCGGGCGTATGCCGAGCGCACACGGCGTTCTGGACTGGATCCGCTCGGGGAATGTGGATGCGCGGAAGTTTGCAGCTCAGGGCAGGGAAAACCCTTACGGCGGATATGCGGATGAAGCGGAGCCCATTGCCTATCTGGAAGGCATGCCCTGCTATACAGATATGCTGGCAGAAGCCGGTTATACATGCGCGCTCAGCGGAAAATGGCATCTGGGGGACAGCATACGTCCCCAGCACGGGTTCACTTCCTGGTATACCCTTGGCAAGGGCGGATGTTTCTACAATCATCCGGATATCGTGGAAAACGGGGAAATCCGCGTGTGCCATGGCCAGTATGTCACAGACCTGATCACAGAGCATGCCTGCAGGGATCTGAAAACCCTGGCGGAAGGCGGGAAGCCCTTCTATCTCAGCGTGCACTATACGGCTCCTCACAGCCCCTGGGAGGCGGACCAGCATCCGAAGAAATGGATCGATGCCTATGAACACTGCAGCTTTGACAGCATTCCGGATGTGCCGGACCACCCGGACATGACCACGGGCCCGGTGTATGGGACGGACATGCGGCATGTGAATCTGCGCGGGTATTTTGCCGCCATATCCGCCATGGACGAGGGCATCGGCAGGATACTGGATACACTGGATGCCTGCGGGCTGCGTGAGAATACGCTGGTGATCTTCACCTCAGACAACGGCATGAGCATGGGACACCATGGCATCTGGGGGAAGGGCAACGGCACTTTCCCCATGAACATGTATGACCAGGCGGTCAAGGTGCCTTTCCTGATGCGCTACCCGAAGGGCATTACCGGTCCCGGACGGGTGGTCCATGACATGATCAGTGCCTGTGATCTGTTTCCGTTCTTTGCGGAACTGGTCGGAGGTCATGTTCCGGAAGGCCTTCCCGGTCAGAGCTTTCTGCCGGTGCTGCAGGGCGGGCATTCCCGGCGGGATGAAATCATGGTGTATGACGAGTACGGTCCGGTGCGGATGATCCGGACAATGGAATGGAAGTATGTGCACCGTTATCCATACGGTCCCCATGAACTCTATCATCTGACGGAGGATCCGGGCGAGGAGCGCAATCTTGCAGACGATCCGGGCTTCCAGGAAAGGATCATGGACATGCGCGCACATCTGGAACGCTTCTTTATGCAGTACGCTGATCCGGAAATGGATGGGGTGCGTGAGGGTGTGACCGGGTCCGGGCAGTTCTGCCGTCCCGGCATCCATGCTTCCAGACCGGATCCCTATGGACGTGTCCCTGTTACCCGAAAGGAGCTGGACGTGTAAGGCGGGTTTTCGGACCGGATGCAGTGAAACCTTGGCCATCCTGACAGGCATAAGGACGATATTATTTAAAGTAAACAGATAAATGAAAATTGTGCTAGCGCACAGAAAACTCAGGCGGACAGAAAACGCCCCCTCGTAAAGAGGGGGCGGGGAAAACGGTGTTTTCAGGATTTCTGCTTCGGGACATACATGGCACGGATAGCGTTGATGACGGCCAGGACCATGACGCCCACATCGGCAAAGATGGCAAGCCACATGCTGGTCAGGCCCAGTGCTCCGAGGATCAGGCATATGGCCTTTACAGCCAGGGCAAAGATGATGTTTTCATAGGCAATGCGGACGCACCTGCGTGCAATGCGCACAGCCAGCGGAATTTTCAGGGGATCGTCATCCATGAGCACAATATCCGCCGCTTCAATGGCGGCGTCGGAACCCAGGGCACCCATGGCGATGCCCACATCAGCCCGGGAAAGCACCGGCGCGTCATTGATGCCGTCTCCCACAAAGGCCAGCGTACGGCCTTTTTTCTTTTCCTGAAGCAGCGTCTCCAGTGCGGCAACTTTCTCGTCCGGGAGCAGTTCTGACCGGACTTCGTCAATACCCAGAAGGTGTCCCACGTGATCCGCCATGCGCCTGTGGTCGCCGGTGAGCATGACGGTGCGGCGGATGCCGCAGGCATGCAGGCCCTTGATGGCATCCGGGGCGGTATCCTTGATCCGGTCTGCGATCAGGAGATGCCCCAGGTATTTTCCGTCCATGCCCACATGGACGATGGTGCCCACGCTGGAGCACAGTTCACAGGGGATATGCAGGCGTTCCATGAGCTTTTCATTGCCCACGGCGATGAGGTGTCCGTCCACTCTGGACGTGACGCCTTGGCCGGAGTATTCCTGTGTCTCCGTGACTCTCACAGGATCCGGCGTCCGGCCCCAGGCACGGATCAGGGACTGGGCAATGGGGTGGGAGGAATGGCATTCGCAGTGTGCCGCATACTCCAGGAGCGTCTCCCGCGGAACCGCGGCATGGTGGACTTCGGCTACTTCGAATATGCCCTGGGTCATGGTGCCGGTCTTGTCAAAGGCCACAATATCCGCCTTGGAAAGGGCTTCCAGGTAGCTGGAACCCTTGACCAGAACGCCGGCCCGGCTGGCTCCGCCGATACCGGCGAAGAAGGTCAGGGGGATGGAGATCACAAGGGCGCAGGGGCAGGAGATGACCAGGAAGGTCAGGGCGCGCATGACCCAGTCCAGGGTGTCCGGAGTCATCCCGAGCAGCAGACGGATCAGGGG
>CACYNZ010000004.1 GCA_902775835.1 uncultured Eubacteriales bacterium
GGTGACATTCTTCTTCTTGTAGGAGAAGCCCAGGGCGTCATAGATGACTTCCTTGGTGGAGGTGGCAATATACTTGGCCGCGCTTCCGAAGCCAGGGGTGTGGTCGGTGATGGCCAGGTCATTGTCGATGGTCTTGGGGCAACCCACAAACCTCTGCCGTGCGCCGGTCAGTAGGGAATAGTCAAACAGCTTACGGATCGTATCCATGGAGTCGTTGCCGCCGATATAGACGAAGACTTCGATGTCCAGCTTGTCCAGCAGATGGAAAATCCGTTCATAGATCGCCTTGTCCTCATGAATCTCCGGCAGCTTATACCGGCAGGTTCCCAGGAACGCGGAAGGGGTCCGTTTCAGAAGCTCCAGATCCAGCTCATTCTTGATGTAATCGGACATATCCACATACTGCTCATCCAGGAAACCCTGAATGCCGTAGCACATTCCGTACACCTTGCTGTAACCGCGCTCCATAGCGGTCTTGAATACGCCGGCCAGACTGGAATTGATAACTGCTGTCGGTCCTCCGGACTGTCCTACCAATACATTGCCTTTCACGTCTGAATCCTCTCTTTCCAAATGGTATACCGCTTCAGATGAAGTCGAATCTGGAATGCATTATAACGGAAAAGCCATCTTTTGAACAGACCATCTTTGCAGATTGGTCATATTTCTTCCCCTTGAAACATCCCCGGATACCGCCGCGTACCGTCTTTTTCCGCCCGCGCGCCCTGTCCGGGAAGTTATAGACAAGTTATCCCCAGGTGGAATAACAGTTATGCACCTGTTATGTGGATAAGCTGTGGATTCTGTGGATAACTCCGGAAAATTCATCCACAATCGCATGTTTTCCCGGTTTTTCCTGTGGAAAACCATGTCAATATAGCCTTAAACTGGCCATGTTTCCACATGACATTTCCTCAGGTTATCCTCAAAGGCAGGGGGCAGCGGACATACCATGTGCATGCTTTCGCCGGTCACGGGATGCGTGAAGTCCAGGGAATAGGCGTGCAGCATGAGCCGTGAGACCTTCACGCCCGAGGCATACCCGTAGATCACATCCCCGCACACCGGATGATGGATATACCGCATGTGCACCCGGATCTGATGCGTGCGCCCGGTGAGGATATGCACATCCAGAAGCGTGCAGTCCTTTCCCTGTCCGATGACCCGCCATTCCGTCACGGCACTGCGCCCGTTTTCATCCACGGCCATCTTTTTCCGGTCCGTCTTCGACCGGGCAATGGCGGCTTCAATCCGTCCGTGATCCTCCTTCATGACGCCTTCCACCAGCGCAATATAGTGCTTTTCCATGCTCCGCTCCGCAAAGGCCCTGGACAGGGCGACCTGCGCATTGTCATGCTTCGCCACCAGCAGCAGGCCGGACGTGTCCTTGTCCAGACGGTGCACAATGCCCGGCCGGATCTCGCCGCCGATGCTCCCCAGGTGATCCAGGTGAAACAGAAGCGCGTTCACCAGTGTTCCCGTCTCATTGCCCGCCGCCGGATGCACCACCATGCCCGCCGGCTTTTCCACCACCGCCACGTCCTCGTCCTCATAGAGAATATGAAGCGGAATATCCTCCGGCTCCGGCGCCGCGGGCCTGGCCGCAGGGATCATGAGGCATACTTCCTGACCAGGACGCGCCTTGGCACCAGGCTTCAGCACGGTTTTCCCGTCCACCTGGCAGCATCCGCTCTCCATCAGGGAAGCAACCCTGGAGCGTGTCAGGCCGCTGACCTCGCTGAGCTGCACGTCCAGCCGGCGTCCGTCCGCCGTGCACCGTACTTCCTGTTCCAGGCCCTCCATCACTTCTTCTTCCATACGGCTTCTCCCTTCCCCAGAAGACTCAGAATCATGATACCACATCCGATGCACACGGCACAGTCAGCCAGATTGAACACAGCAAAGCGGAAGGCAAGGATCTCGATCATGTCCGTCACAAACCCGAACGCAAGACGCTCCAGCATATTGGAAAACGCCCCGGCGATCATGAGCACAGCCCCGGTCCGGAACAGCGGCTTCATGTCATACCTGCGCATCGCCGCCAGCGCCAGTGTGATCAGCAGAAGGGAAATCACGCCGCTGATCCGGCCGAGGCCCGAAAAAAAGGAGAACGCAACCCCGGTATTGCGCACAAGACGCAGGCCCAGAACGCCGGGAATCAGCACGCAGTGCGTGAGAAAGCGCTCGGCCAGATATTTGGCCGCGATATCCGCGCATGTGACGGCCAGAAACAGAATCCGGTACATCATTGCCTTGACATCCCTTTCCGATCATTCTATCATGGTTTGTAAAGATCATAACGGAGGCTTCTCATGGAGAAAAAACAGCTGGCGCTGGACGTGATTGCACGTCTGAAGAACGCCTATCCCGATGTACAGTGTTCCCTGGAATACGACGATGCCTGGAAGCTTCTGGTCAGCGTACGCCTGGCCGCCCAGTGCACCGACGCCCGGGTCAACATCGTCACTGAAAAGCTTTTCGCGCTGTATCCTTCCATTGAAGCCCTGGCCGGGTGCACGGTGGACGAGATTGAAACCATTGTCCATCCCTGCGGGCTCGGCCCCAGCAAGGCACGGGATATCAGCCTGTGCATGAAAAAGCTCCTGCATGATTTCGGCGGCCGTGTCCCGGACACCATGGAGGATCTGCTCTCCCTGCCCGGCGTGGGCCGCAAGAGCGCAAACCTGATTCTCGGCGATGTGTACGGAAAGCCTGCCATCGTCACGGACACCCACTGCATCCGTCTGTGCAACCGCATCGGACTTGTGGACAATGTCCGGGAGCCCGCCAAGGTGGAGAAGGCCCTGTGGGCCATTGTTCCGCCCGAGGAGGGCAATGACCTGTGCCACCGCTTTGTGCTGCACGGCCGCGCCGTGTGCACGGCACGCACAAGTCCGCACTGTGAAGCATGCTGCCTGCGGGACGTCTGTCTCCGGCGCATCTGAAAGGAAACGATCCATGCCTACCCAGAAACTCTATGAAGAGCAGCCGGACCTGATGACCTTCACGGCCACGGTCCTGGACTGCTTCCCCACCGGGTCACAGTTCGGCGTGATTCTTGACCGCACCGCCTTCTTCCCCGAGGGCGGCGGCCAGGGCGCGGACCACGGAATCCTGGGCACTTCCCAGGTCCTGGACGTGCATCTCCGGCAGGGCGAAATCGTGCACACCCTGGACCGGGCACTGCCCGTCGGTGCCGAAGTCACCGGCAGTCTGGACACCCGGCGGCGTCTGGCCATGATGCAGCATCATACCGGCGAGCATATTTTTTCCGGCATCACCTGCCGCCGCTTTTCCTGCAGCAATGTGGGCTTCCATATCGGAAGCGACCTTGTGACCATGGATTTCAATGCCATGATGACCCTGGAGGACGCGCTGGAAACCGAGCACATGGCCAATGCCGTGATCTGGCAGGACCTGCCCGTGCGCTGCTGGTACCCGTCCCCCGAGGAGCTTGAGCACATCTCCTACCGCAGCAAGAAGGAGATCGACGGCCCGCTGCGCCTGGTGAGCATTGAAGGCGCGGACACCTGCGCCTGCTGCGGCACGCATGTGTCCTCCACCGGCAGGGTGGGTCAGATCAAGGTCATGGCCTTCCAGCATTACAAGCAGGGCGTGCGCATTTCCATTCTCTGCGGAGAGCGCGCCCTGGAAGCGGAAAACGCCATGTTCGCCGAACAGGCCCGGATCCGGCACCTGCTCTCCGCCAAGGACGGCACGCTGGCCGATTCCGTGGAGCACCTGCTCCGGGAGCGGGATGAACTCCGGTACGCGCACACTGCCATGGCCCTGGAACTGTTTGAGGCCCGGGCCGAAGCGCTCCGGAACGAGAGCATCCGGGTGCTCGTCTGCGACCTGCCCTCCGCCCAGCTGCGTCCCTGCGCCGGGCGCCTGGCCGAAGGCGCCGAGGCCGCCGCGATTCTTGTTCCCCGCGGCAGCGGCTGGTCGATTGCGCTGTGCTCCGCGTCTGCGGACATGCGGCCCATTGCCGCGTCCCTGTTCTCCGCCTTCGGCGGACGCGGGGGCGGATCCGCGGACATGGTGCAGGGCATGCTGGAGAAAGCGCAGCCCGACGAGGTGCGCGATATGCTGGCATCCCTGTTGAACGGTACCCATACCCTGTGAGGAGGCTATACCATGAAACGCGTCGTCTTTCTGTGCGTACTTCTTGCCATGCTGGTTTCCACGGCCTTTGCCGCCGAACCGCGTTCCCTTCAGGTGGAGGACGAGGTCCTGGCCGCCACCAGGCTGGAGGATGACCTGTACTATATTACCCAGAACGGGGTTTTCCGCGTGGATACCGAGAGCCTGGACACGGAGCAGGTTCTGCCCGCCCGGGAACTGGAGCGCTACTGCGCGCAGGCCATGAACAGCCACCGCGTGATCCTGGTGTTCCGTAACCGGCATCTGCTTCTGTTTGACTGGCACAGCGGGAATATCTATCAGATCGAAAACCGGCACATGAGCCGTCTGACCACCTTCAATGCCAGCAGCCTGGCCACCCAGGCCTGCTGGAGCCCGGTATGCGCCGGAAGCCGGATTCTCTTTCTCTCCGGTGCCGGCACAGGCTCCGTGGGCCGGCTCTGTTCCCTGGACCTGGAGATCGGCATTCTCATGGAGTCCGAGACAACAGACCTCATGGAGATCGCGCTGTGGAAGAGCGGACAGATCCTGGGCATGACCCATGGCGCCGCCGGACGCGCTGATCTCATGGCCACCAATTTCCAGGGCCGTGACCGCGTGCCCCAGGCAAGCCCGGCCGGCATGACCTTCCGCGGACTGGAATCAGACCCTTCTACGGAAGTCATGTACCTGGTCAATGAGGAAGGCCTGAACCGCGTCACGCATGATGATCAGGTCCTGCTCTATGCCATGGACACCGGACGCCCGGAAGTGGAATACCTGCTGCTCGATCACTACTATGCCATCATCGGCATGCATGAGATCACGCTTTATGACCTGGAATGAAACGGAAACGTTTCCGGATGCACGTTTTCCATGCTCCGCACCAGATGCTCCCAGAGGATCTTTGGATCGCTCTGGGTTTTTTGTATGACCTCAAGGCCCATGACATACTCCGGCGACTGCTGCTGCGCGGGCGCTTTCCAGAAAAGATCCAGCGCCCGGGCCGCGTTTTTCAGGCTGCGAAGGCGCACCTGGAAAAGCGGGTACGCCGTCCCCTGCTTCCGGTCCTGCGGCGCATAGGGCACGGTACGGCCTTCCAGGAACATGCGCCCCAGAAACAGGGCCACCAGGTCGTCCTGGCACAGGGGGAGCATGGTCATGCCCGTCCAGGTGCGCACCACAGGCACCGGCCAGTCAGGCATATGCCTACCTGGACATATCAGCACCGGTTCCGGATCCCTGTGCAGAACCTGCCAGCGGAAGCGCATGAGCAAATACAGGATTTCCGAAGCCGTGCTTCCGTCCCAGTATATGCCCGCTTCCTTCCCCGTCTCCAGCGCATTCATCTGAGAAGCAAAAGGAGACCACAGATCCCTGCGCCTGGCGCAGTGCTCCATGGTCTTTTCAAAATCCGTCATATTCATGCCACATCCGGCCGCTTCAGCGCCACTTCCTCATAGAACACGCACAGAACGCTCTGGAAATAGCAGGAGATCAGCAGGCTCAGGGCCAGAGCCACCACAATGGAAAACACGGTGGAGATACCCTCCACAAGCGTGGATGCCAGTTCCGCCGCCAGGGTATAGACAAAGAACACGATCAGCAGCATGAACAGTCCCTGGGTCAGGCCTTTCATGGTTTTCCGGCTCCAGCGCAGCGCCGCCACCGGTCCGATGTGCGGCTGATCCGCCATGCGGATGCCGGCCATGGAATACTTGAAGTAGGCATGGATCATCATGACCATGGACACGCCGAAGCCCACAGGGTACAGGGCCGTCATCCAGGTCAGGCTGTTCCGCCACAGGGCCAGGACCACGCTGCCCAGCATCAGGGCCATGCCGGGCAGGGACCAGACGATCATCATGCCCAGCATCATCACCTGCATGGCAATGGCCTTGAAGAAGCACCCGATGCGCGCAAACACATCCGTGACCTCCGCGGACATGCCGCGCACCAGACGCAGATGATAATACGCCCTTCCCACGTTCAAAAACGGAAGCAGCAGGAAGGATACCGCCACCAGAATCCACATGGTCTTTGCCTGTCCGCTCAGGCCGGCCACCATGTCTGTCAGGATCTTGCCCGCGTCCGCATCCGAGCGCGCAGAGGTCAGATACCGGTTCATGGCCTCAGTCACCGGGCCCAGGCTCAGGTTCAGGGCAATCTGGGACAGAAGAGAGGGCATGGACGCGATCAGTGTCACCATCAGCGCAAAGGGCAGATTGCCCTTAAGCACCTGCTTGGCTCTTTTCCGGAGAGCCGAAAGATTCACAATCATATGTTTCCTCCGTTGCGGCCGTCATCCCAAGCAGCGCCCAGAACATGGGCGACACAATGCATATGCTGAAGGAAAACAGCCCCTGAATACTATACACGATAAGCGCGGCGCCTTCCACCCATTTCCCACGCCCGTGCCGGAAGCAGCGGCCTATGCCAAGGCAGGTCATGCCCAGGAACAGGCACAGCGCCGGGAGGCCGTGATTGGCCAGTACGGCCAGCGGAATGCTGTGGGGATTGTCAAAGGTTTCCGGCACCTGAAGGCCGCTTTCCAGGACCTGGTCCCGGAAGGCATACAGAAACGTATCCGGACCGGTGCCGAACAGCAGGCTTTTTCCGCTCATGGCCAGCGTCTGCCGCCACACGCCCCAGCGCCAGGATCCGAACTCGTCCCGGGCACGGCCGTGCAGAATTTCCCGGAGCTCCCAAAGGCCGCCGGTATCTTCCGGGACCGGTATCACAAACAGCGCAGTGAGCGCTGCCAGGGCAAGTCCCAGAAGCAGAAGAGCTGCCTTTTTCCCGGTCATCACATGTTTTCCCGGCAGCAGCCGGGACAGCACGCCCAGTACCGCGGCCAGAACGCCCATGATAATGCCGGACGCATCCGGCCACCTGAACCCAAGATTTCCTCCGTCCAGCCAGGGCAGGTTCACACAGGCCCGGGCAAGTGCGCACAGGCTCATCAGCGAGAGCACAAGCAGTGCCCTCGGCCGGGCCGCAGCGTCCGACAGTGCCATCCAGACCAGGAACAGAGCAAGCACCGCCATGCCCAGAAGCCCGCTCTGGACTTCCATCATGCACTCCAGAAGCACGCCGAGCACGCCGCAGACCATGACCATGCGCTCACGGCCATGCAGTACATAGGGCAGCACCAGCATCGGCACAGCCAGGCAGAGATATCCGCTGACCATGTCGATATTCCCGATGGTGCCCTGGAATTCATAATTCGTCTGGACACTGCGTCCTCTGGGAAACAGGTCCAGCGGGTTCCTGCCCAGATACTGCAGAAGCACAATCCCGGTGAACAGCGCAAGCCCTACGGCCGTCCCGGCCCGGAGCATCCTCCGGTGCGGGAGAACCAGGCTGAAGCACAGGAAGATCGCGAGATAGCACAGCTGCGTCAGCATGCCCTCATAGCGCACGGCGCCGTACCACACGGCGCTTTGCCCCTGCTGGTTCGTGACCTCATGCATGCGCCCGAACAGGGCCGAGAGCAGCACAAAGACAAAATAGACAACGCCCAGAAGCCGCACCGGATCCCGGCGCACGCTTTTCAGCCAGCGCGGACATGTAGCACCCGCGGCCACAAGGCTGACGGCCGTGAGCAGAAACATCATCAGTTCCTTGTATCTGGTGATTCCCGAATAGGAATGAAACGAAAGCGGGAACACCAGGAACATTCCGAGCCCGAGACAGGTGAACACCTGTTCCGCCCGGATTTTTCCCGGTTCACTCAATATCGGATCTTCCCTTCCGCCACCGCTTTCAGATGCTGGCCGTAGGGACTCTTGCCGTACCGGGATGCGGACTCCAGCAGCTTGTCCTGGTCAATCCAGCGGTTCCTGTAGGCAATCTCTTCCGGCGCGGAGATCATGATGCCCTGGCGCTGTTCCACAATGCGCACAAACTCCGCCGCTTCCAGAAGACTGTCCATGGTGCCCGTGTCCGCCCACGCAAACCCGCGTCCAAGCAGTTTCGCGTCCAGTGACCCGTCCTTCAGGTACAGGTCGTTCATGCTCGTGATCTCAAGCTCACCGCGGGCCGACGGCTTCACCATATGCGCCATCTGCGATGCCCGGCCGTCATAGAAATACAGCCCGGTAATGCAGTAATTGCTCTTGGGGTTTTTCGGCTTTTCCTCCACGCTCAGCACATGCCCGTCCTCGTCCACTTCCATGATCCCGAAGCGCTCGGGGTCATTGACATAATAGCCGAAGATGGTGGCCCTTCCGTGCTCGGCATTGGCCGCGGCCTCACGGAGAATGCGTCCGAATCCGTTGCCGTAGAAAATATTGTCGCCCAGAATCATGGCACAGCTCTCGCCGGCAAGGAACTCCTCGCCGATGAGAAACGCCTGGGCCAGGCCGTCCGGGCTCGGCTGGACCGCATAGCTCAGATGAATGCCGAACTGGCTGCCGTTCCCGAGCAGGGATTCAAAGCGCGGCGTGTCCTCCGGCGTGGAAATCAGCAGAATATCCCGGATGCCCGCCAGCATCAGCGTGGACATGGGATAGTAGATCATGGGCTTATCATATACCGGCAGCAGCTGCTTGCTGGTCACCATGGTCAGGGGATACAGCCTGGTTCCGGCGCCTCCGGCCAAAATAATTCCTTTCATCCAAAGCACTCCCATCCTTCGATGATCCTGCGAAAAAACGCATACTGACTATAACACAACCCTTTTCTCTTGTGAAGAATCCCGGCGGATCCGGATTTGACAAACGCAGGATTCTGGGTATGATGGAAGTCTGATGATTTTCAGGAAAGGAGAGGATCGAATGCCGTCCAGAAACCGGTCAGGAAGCCATTCCATGGAACGTGGCATGACAGACCGCAGCAAGCAGTTCCGGAACTGGATCATTCTCATTGCCGCAGCCCTGCTTCTGATCCTGATCATTCATCTCCTGCGCGGAAGCTCTCCGCCCTCAGACGTTTCCGTCTCACTGCTCCCCTGTACAGATGAAGACGTCATCACGCCTTTTGGAAAGTATATTCTGTACTACGATGGAAGAACGCTTCACTGCATCACCGATACCGGCACCGAGCGCTGGAAATACGGACTGGGCGATAACGCATCCTTCTCCGTCTCGGACACGCATGTGGTGACCTGGAACAGCACGCAGCTGTCCATTCTGGATCAGAACGGAAATGCCTCCTACAGTGAGAGCCTCTCCAGCGAGGTCCAGTTTGCCCGGGTCGGCACACGCTACTGTACCGCCATCGTCGGCAGCGACACAAACCCGACCGTGCTCATCAAGAACCTGGACGGAACACCGGTGGACGAGGAATACGAAGCCTTTTCCAACATGATTGTGCTGGATGCCGGGTTCTACGGGGAAGCGGATCAGTACATGTGGACCCTGGCCATGGATATCTACAGCACGGAGATCAACACCGTGCTCAACACCTTCATGGTGGGCAAGATGAACACCGGCGTGGTGAACCTGGGCAAGTTCCTCGCCTACAAGGTGCTCTTTGAGGACAACCGCCTCCGCGTGTTCACCACCCAGCAGATGTACACCTACGACTACAAAGCAGTGCAGGACATGGGCAGCAATATCCTGGTCTACGGCTGGCAGTGCGTGGACACCTACATTCCGCCCCGGGGAAGCGCCTACATGCTGCTGGCCCGCATCTCCCAGATTTCCGGCAAGCAGAACGCCATTTCCGAGGTCCGGATTCTCAGCGGCTCAAGCGACCGGCGATACACGCTGCCGTCTGTCTGCATCGGCGCGGCCATTCAGGAACACACCATCCGCGCGTTTGCTCCCAATGCGCTGTACAGCGCTGATGTGGATCAGCAGCGCTTCCGCAGCGTTGATGTGACCCTGCCCAATGACGGGCAGATCGAGAAATTTTTCGGGCTCACCGGCGGCGGCCGTGCCATTGTCGGTTCCGGCAGCAGGGTATACACCATCCTGCTTCCTTCCAACTGATCCTGAAATCCGGAAGGCCTTCCGTTTTCCGGGCTTTGCGCAAAACGTCTGCTCACCGGCAGACGTTTTTCTCTGTCTGCAGCAGGGTTTTCCCAATCCCTGGGCGAACCCTGTCCCTGAAGGCATGTTCCTGCCATCCCGGGGACAGAAAAAAAGTCATGCGCGTGCATGACAGAATGTGAGGAACCCTCTATGTATCCAGCCCGCTTTGTCTGCCGGCGGATCACGCCGGAAAGCCTGGAAGCCGTACGTGAACTGTTTCTGAGCGTCTTTGAACAGGAGCCCTGGAACGATGACTGGTCCGACGATGTGCAGCTCCGGCTCTACCTGAACGATCTCACAGGACAGAGCAATTCCCTGACCTACGGCCTCTACGAGGGGGAGGAATTGATCGGCGTATCCATGGGGCAAATCAAGCACTGGTACAGCGGCACGGAGTACTACATCAATGAGTTCTGCATCCGCTCAGACCATCAGGGTCAGGGCGCCGGCACCTTTTTTCTGGAACAGATCGACAAAGATCTCCGGACTCTCGGGATTGAACACATATTTCTCCTGACGGAAAAGCATGTGCCGGCCTATCACTTTTACCGGAAAAACGGCTTTCAGGAGCTCAGGGAAAACACGGCCTTCTTCCGGAAGGTCGGAAAATAACCGCCGATATTTCATTCTGCCTGCCCTGCCCGCCGGTCCATCAGGCGTTCCATGGCCGCGGCAAAGACTTTCTCATACGCTTTCTGCTCTTCCCTGCGCAGGCTTTCATCCAGCCTCTGGACAGATTCCGCACGAATAAAGTGCAGCTGTGCCAGGGCTTTTTCTGTTTTCACGGCCACCTGCGTATATTCCGGTCCGATGAGCAGAAGCTCCAGCGCTTCCTCCGGAGACAGAAATCCGCTGCTGACAATGCCCATGGTGTCAAAGATGGTATCGTTGGCAATGGGCCCGATCACGGCATCCACCTCAAGCGCGTCCTTTACCCTGCGGTTGTCATAGATATACCGGAACCACGCCTTATCCCGACAGAACCTGTGCAGGAGCAGTCCGCTCTCATCCAGCTCATACTCATTCACCACGGCCTCCCGGCCGGCCCAGCGGTAGGTGAATTCGCGGTCGGGCGTCAGATAGAAACCCTGGCCGAAATCAGCATTCTTCCGTCCCCTGTGCAGGTCCGGATTCCGGATTTCCCGGTCGCTTGTGTGATACAGTCTCATGCTTCCTGTTCCTCTCCCCGCTCCGGGTCCGTTTTCCCGCCGCTGTGGCAGTAGTCATAATACCAGCACACATACGGCTCTTCGCACTGCGCTCCGGGGTCCACGGAAATCTCTTCCTTTTCCCATGCCCGGCGGTTCAGCTGCCAGATATGCTCATTGACCCACCGGTAATACCCCTTCGCCTCTTCCGTGACATTGACCGGCATGAAGGGATGCGCTTCATCCGGCCCGTGGAGCACGAGAAAAATCCGGTCGATCTTCACCCCGCACCGGGAAATGATGAAGTACTGAAACCCGGCATCCCGCACAAACTGTTCATGCACTTCCGGCGCGTTCTTCACCTCATACAGGTCATATCCGTTTTCCCCGCGCCGGAGTATGTCCGCCGCGCAGTAATTGTTGTAATTGCTGAACGCGGCCTCGCAGATCGTGTCCACGCCGCGCGCCAGCGCTTCCTGCGTCCGGGCGATCATGGCCTTCTTGTCCGGTACATTCGTGCCCTTCCGGTACACGGTCATCTCCTCATAGGGCCCGAACATGCCCATGGCCCGGTCTCCGAAATCGTTCCCGGCATCCAGCCTTTCCTGGACCTCCGGCGGAATCACCCGCAGGGAGGGTTTGTGCCGGTCCAGCCAGAGCATTTTGGGACACTGCATGCCGCGCATGAACGCGGTCTTGGTCAGCGCCATATACCCACCTTCTTCTTGAACGTTCCTGCTTCTGCACCGTCCGTCATCAGGGATTATAGGGGACGCGGCACCATATGGCAATCACATGCCTTCCAGCGGGAAAAAAGACATCCTGCTTCCGGAGATGGATGCAGGATGTTCGGATCCCGGCCTTCAGCCGGGCACGGATGCAGTTTTATGGGATGCACTGCCTCATACCAGCAGGCATATGCCCTGGGCGCAGGCCACCGCCGCGCAGGCCCCGATGGCCACGGGCAGCAAACCCTGTCCCTTCCAGGCCATGAACGAGGCCACGGCCAGGCCGCACACCGCACAGATCAGCGGTTCCACGCTGGCCCCGGCATAGCCGGTGGAATACAGGATATCCGGAAAGGTCATGGCGGTCAGCACGGCATAGGGCACATAGCGCAGGAAGGAGCGCACATACCGGTTGCGGATCTGCCGGCGCACCAGCGTGAGCGGAAGCGCGCGGATCAGGTAGGTGACCCCGGCCATGACCACGAGATACGGAAGAAAGATGTTCCATGTCATGACACGTCTTCCTCCTGCGGAAAGAGTACGGCGCCGATCCCGGCCGCCGCCAGCGCACAGATGATCATGGCATAGCCCGAAGAGATCCGGTTCAGCCCCGGCGCATAATGGAACAGGACCGACAGGACGCAGGCCAGTGCCGACACCACGGCCACCGCCTTTTCCCGGCGTACCGCGGGCAGTATGACCGCCAGGAACATGCCATAGATGGCAATGCCCAGCGCGGTGCGTACAAACTCCGGCAGAAGGGTTCCGGCCACGGACCCGAGATAGGTGCCCGTCGACCATCCGATGATCGGCGCTATCATGAGCCCGTACAGATACCGGTGCTCCAGTTTCCCCTCCCGGCTCGAGGCCACCGCGAAGATCTCATCCGTGTTGCCGAAGGCGAACACGGCCCGCCGTCCCACATGCATGTCGCTGTCCAGCTTCTGGGTCAGGGCCAGGGACATGAGCGCATAGCGCAGATTGATGGTCAGCTGTGTCAGCGCCATCTCCACCAGGGGTGCCATCTGCGCGATCAGTTCAATGCCGGCCAGCTGTCCGGCACTGGTCAGGTTCGTCAGGGAAATCAGCAGCGCCTGAACCGGGGTCAGGCCCAGGCTCACCGCCTGGATGCCGAAGGCAAAGGAAACGGACAGATATCCGAGCCCGATGGGCACGCCGTCCTGGAATCCTTTCCGGAATTGTGTGTTCACGCCAGGTTCTTCCTTTCCGCTTCAACCTTTTTCCGGGCCGTGGACAACATGAGCCGGATCCGGTTGAGCTGGTTCACCTCACTGGCACCGGGGTCAAAGTCCACCGCCACAATGTTTGCCTGTGGATACAGGCGCTTCATCTCCTTGATCACGCCCTTGCCCACCACATGATTGGGCAGGCAGGCAAAGGGCTGAATGCAGACAATGTTTTCATAACCGGACTGGATCAGTTCCGCCATCTCACCGGTCAGGAACCAGCCTTCCCCGTACTGATTGCCCACGGAAAGCACCTGTTCAGCAAGCTTGGCGATCTCATCCAGTTCCATCCAGGGCTCAAAGCGCTGCGATTCCTCCAGCGCCCTGCGCGCCGGGGCGCGCAGCCAGGCATACAGTTTCAGTCCGGCATGGCCGGCCAGCTTGTACAGCCCGGACTTGCCCAGATGATCATGCTTGAAGTCCTGGTTGTAGGCCGCGTAGCACAGAAAATCCATGAGGTCCGGAATGCATACCTCGGCGCCCTCGCTTTCCAGGCGCTCCGCCAGATGATTATTGGCAAGCGGCATGTACTTCACCAGAATCTCGCCCACAATGCCCACCCGGGGTCTGCGCGGCTCATCCCTCAGCGGCATGCGGTCAAAGTCCTGCACCAGCCCCCGGCAGATATCCTCATAGCCATGGCGGCTGTAGCGCTTTTTCCCGCACAGGTCATCCATGATGATCCGGTTCCACTTCTGGTGCAGCCGTTCCGTTTCCCCGGGATTCAGCTCATAGGGCCGCACCCGGTTCATGCAGCGCAGCATAAGGTCGCCCAGCACCACGCTCCGGCCGAGCGCGGCCACCAGGCCCGGGGACAGGGAAATACCCGGGTTTTTCTCCATGCCGTTGACATTGGCGCTGATCACCGGAATCTGGCCGCATCCGGCCCGGTCCAGTGCCCGCCGTATCATGCCCACATAATTGCTGGCCCGGCAGCATCCGCCGGTCTGGCTCATGAGCAGGGCCAGATGGTCCCGGTCATAGTCCCCCGACAGCACCGCGTCCATCATCTGGCCCACGGTGATGATGCTCGGATAACAGGCGTCATTATTCACATACTTGAGGCCCATGTCAATAGCCGCGCGCGTATCATTGCGCAGCATGACCAGATGCATGCCCCAGTGCCGGAATACTCCCTCCAGCAGATCAAAGTGCACCGGGCTCATTCTCGGGCAGAGAATCGTATAGCCCCGCATATCCTTTGTGAACACCACGCGCCGATACGGCTCGGGCTGCACCGGCATGTACCCGCCGCGGTCCGGCTGGTTCATGGCCGCCAGAAGCGAGCGGATCCGGATGCGCGCCGCGCCAAGGCTGTTCACTTCATCGATCTTGAGCAGCGTATACATGCGTCCGTTCTGCGCAAGAATATCGCTGACCTGGTCCGTGGTCACGGCATCCACACCGCAGCCGAAGGAATTGAGCTGCACCACTTCCAGGTCCGTGCGCGTGAGCGCGAACTGCGCCGCCGTATACAGCCTTGAATGATACACCCACTGGTCATTGACGCGCAGCGGACGCACGCCCTGGAAATCCTCCGGAATGCTGTCCTCGCTGAGCACGGCCACGCCGTAGCCGGCGATCATCTCCGGGATCCCGTGATGGATCTCCGGGTCCACATGATACGGCCTTCCGCACAGAAGTATGCCTTTGGCCCTGTGCGCTTCCATCCATTCCAGGGCCTTTCTGCCCTCTTCCCGCACTTCCGCCTTCGCCCGGCGCTGCTCCGCCCAGGCCAGGCCAAGCGCCCGGCGCACCTCGCTTTCCGGGATCTGCCAGGTATCGCGGCAGACCTTGACCAGTTCGGATGCCAGCACCTTTTCGCTGGCCAGGGAGAGGAAGGGATGCAGGTAATGCACCCGGCCCTCCACCAGGTCTTCCACATTGTTGGACAGGTTCTCGGGATAGGCGCAGACCATGGGACAGTTGAACTGGTTCCCCGCACCCCTGTTTTCCTTGTATTCATAGAACACCGAGGGATGGAAGATCGTGGTCACGCCGTGATCGATCAGCCACTGCACGTGCCCGTGACTGAGCTTGGCCGGATAGCACTCGCTTTCCGAGGGAATGCTTTCCATGCCCAGAAGATAGATGCTCCGGCTGGAAACGGGCGACAGACGCACCCGGAAGCCGAGCTGGGTAAAGAAGGTATGCCACAGCGGATAGTTTTCCCAGATATTGAGCACCCGCGGAATGCCGATCTCGCCCCTGGGCGCCTGTTCCATGGGAAGGCTCCGGTACCTGCCCATCTGCCTGAGCTTGAAGGCATACAGGTTCGGCACGTCCTCCCGCTTCTTCTCCAGGCCCTCCCCCTTTTCACAGCGGTTGCCGGAAATATGCCGTCTGCCGCCGGGGAACGTGGTCCTTGTGATCATGCAGTGGTTGGTGCAGCCCTGACAATGGTAGCTGTCCGTTTCCCAGGTGAGGTCATCCATCTCATCCGGGGACACGGGCATGGGCACGCCGTTCCAGCGCTTCCTTGCCAGCAGTGCGGCGCCGAAGGCGCCCATGGTCCCGGCAATATCCGGGCGCACCACTTCCTTGCCGGAAATCTTCTCAAACGCCCGGAGCACGGCCGGGGATTCAAAGGTTCCGCCCTGCACCACCACATGATCGCCCATAAGCGACGGGTCCGTGAGCTTGATCACCTTGAACAGCGCGTTTCGGATCACGGCATAGGAAAGCCCCGCCGCGATGTCCTCCACGCTGGCGCCTTCCTTCTGCGCCTGCTTGACATTGGAGTTCATGAACACCGTGCACCGGGTGCCCAGGTCCACGGGCGAAGATGAGTGCACGGCCAGCATGGAAAAGTCTTCGGCGCTGTATCCCAGGGAGCCCGCGAAGTTTTCCAGAAAGGACCCGCAGCCGGAGGAGCAGGCCTCATTGAGCAGTACCTGGTCCACCACGCCGTCCCGGAGATGAATATACTTCATGTCCTGGCCGCCGATATCCAGCACGCAGTCCACGTCCGGCTCAAAAAAGGCGGCCGCCGTGGCGTGCGCCACGGTCTCCACTTCGCTCTCCGGCAGATCAAACGCCGTCTGGATCAGTTTTTCGCCGTACCCGGTGGAGCACGCACTGACAATGTGCGCCGTACTTGGCCGGATGCTTCTGAGCCGTTTCAGGGATTCCATGGCGGTCCTGAGCACCTGGCCCTGGTTGCCGGAATAATCCGACCAGAGCAGCTGCCCGTCCTCGCCGATGAGCGCCAACTTGGTGGTGGTGGAGCCTGCGTCCACGCCCAGAAAGCAGTTGCCGGAATAGGTGCGCAGATCCCCCCGGCGCAGATGCGCCAGGTCATGCCGCGCCGTGAACGCGTAATAGCTTTCCCGGTCCTCAAACAGCGGTTCCATTCTGCGCAGTTCCCAGGTCAGCATGACCCCGGTGGTCATGCGCTCAATGAGTGCATCGATTCCGATGCTCTCCGCGTCCCGGGTTTCCAGGGCCGCGCCGATGGCCGCGAACAGATGTGCCTTTTCCGGGACAATGGTTTCCTCTTCCGTCAGTTTCAGCGTCCGCACAAAGGCCTGGCGCAGTTCCGGAAGAAAATGCAGGGGTCCGCCCAGAAACGCCACATGTCCGCGGATGGGCTTGCCGCAGGCCAGGCCGGAAATGGTCTGGTTCACCACGGCCTGAAAAATGGAGGCCGCCAGGTCAGGGCGCGTGGCGCCCTCATTGATCAGCGGCTGGATGTCGGACTTGGCAAACACGCCGCAGCGCGCGGCAATGGGATAGATCTGTCTGTACTGCCGGGCCGCCTCATTCAGGCCCGGCGCGTCCGTCTGCAACAGGGCTGCCATCTGGTCAATGAACGCACCGGTGCCGCCTGCGCACACGCCGTTCATGCGTTCCTCAAGCCCGCCCCGGAAATAAATGATCTTCGCGTCTTCACCGCCCAGCTCAATGGCCACGTCCGCCGCCGGTTCCAGCTTTTCCATGGCCCCGGCCACGGCCACAACCTCCTGGACAAAAGGAATACCCAGGGACTTGCTGATGCCCATTGCCCCGGATCCCGTCATGGCACAGCACAGGGAAATGCTCCCCAGCCTGTCCCGGGCTTCCTTCAGCAGTGACGCCAGCGTTTCCTGGGTATGAGCACCATGTCGGCGGTAGGCCTCAAATACGGCCTCACCGTCCTCATTCATGACCACCATTTTCACAGTGGTGGATCCGATATCCATGCCCGCCAAATACTTCATGCTCATGTTGATTCTCTTACCTTGCCTTACTTACCTTAACTGAAGCCAGACCCGCATTTCTCCCGTGCCGCGGTTATTCCACGCAAAATAGGGAACCAGGCGGATGTCCGCGTCCTTTTCCGTATCCTCACGCCATGCGTAATACAGTGCGTCCTCGGATGCGGATACGCGGGAACCCTTCATATGCACGCAGGGAAGGTTCACGCCTTCGATTTCCGTCCGGCCGCAGCGGATCTCCGCCTTTTCCGGGTTCACCCGGAGGCATCTGAGCTCAGCGCCGTTGTCCTTTTCCTCCGCGCACATGACGAAGGGCCCGTACTGCACGGCCACTTTGCCCGCATCCGCTTCCACCCGCGGGTCCGCGCGGAAGCATCCGGGCTGCATGGGGAAGTCCAGCACAATACGGTCATGCGCCTGCCACGTGCCTTCCATGACGGCGTACCCGTCCTCCTTGGTCCAGGCCCGGTCCGTATGGATTTCCGGGTTCCGGCACCAGCCGGGCAGACGGAACGCCAGGGCGCCCCGGGCGCTGCCGCTGAGCACTTCCACTTCCACATGCCCGGAGCGCGTCAGGTCCGCGTCCACCCGGATCCGGAGCGTCTGACCGCCCATGCAGGCGTCAAACTCCTGTCCGAGATAGAGATGCACATTCACCCTGTCCCCGGTCATGGTCACGGCATACATGGGCAGGGATGCCACCAGCCGGGCCACATTGGGCGGACAGCAGGCGCAGCCGAACCATTTCTGGCGCTGCTTTTTCACGTGCTCAATGCGCTTGTCATGATCCGCCGCCTCCGGCTCCACCGAAAGCGGGTTCACATAGAAGAAGCTCTTTCCGTCCAGGGCCACGCCGGAGAGCACGCCGTTGTACAGTGCGCGCTCCATGATGTCGGCATACTCGGAGCGCGGCCGGAGCTGCAGCATCCGGCGCGCCCAGAATACCAGGCCCACAGCGGCGCAGGTTTCCGCGTAGGCTTCGTCATTGCGCAGGTCAAACGGCCTGGAAAAGGCCTCGCCCACCACCGTGCCGCCGACGCCGCCGGTAATATACATTTTTTCGCGCACCACATTGTGCCACAGCGCGTTGAGTGCCTTGTCCGTTTCACGGTCGCCGGTCAGGCGCACCGCGTCTGCCATGCCCGAATACAGGTACATGGCACGCACTGCATGCCCCACGGCCTCGCGCTGCTGGACCACCGGGATATGCGCCTGCTGATAATGGAAGCGTTCCGCTTCCGACTCCGGGAGCTCTTCCTGACCCTGTTCACGACGGCGCCGGTTTTCCTCCTGAAGGAAGTAGTTCGGCGTCTGACCGCGGTCGCGCAGGAATTCCGATGCCAGATCCCGGTACAGTTCGCATCCGGTCTCCTCATACAGCCGGAACAGCGCCATCTCCGCGATCTCATGCCCGGGATACGCGCCTTTCCCGCCCAGGAAACGGTTCACGCAGCGGATAAAGCGGTCCGCCACATCCATGAGCGTGGTATCGCCGGTGGCCATATGCCAGGCCACCGCCGCCTCGGTCAGATGTCCGAGACAGTAGAGCTCATGATTGTAGGCCAGGTTCTCAAAGGCGCCTTTCCGGTCCTTGAGCTGATAGAACGTGTCCAGGTATCCGTCCTCGTCCTGGGCACTGGCAATCAGGGCCACCATGTCGCGGGCACGCGCTTCCAGCTCCGGATCCGGACAGGTCATCAGGGAATAGGAGACTGCCTCCAGCCATTTGTACAGGTCGGAGTCCTGGAACAGGAATCCATAGAATCCGTTCTCGTCCGGGGCCTGGCCTTTTTCCGGCAATGTCTCAAACGTGCCCTTCCAGGGCACAAACCGGAAATCCCGGCCATGGCGGCGGGCCTCCTGCAGCCTGGCCGCTGCCCGGAAATTGTGAATGCAGTAGCTGGGCGCCGCGCCTTCAATCCGGTCATTGAGCGCGTTCCACTGCCAGGGAATCATTTCCCGGCGCACAAGCTCCATTTCCCGTGCCCAGAATGCGTCCGTCACTTTTGCCTGCTTGAGATCGATCAGCTGGTTATTCATACATGCACCTCATTCAGTCTCCGTGTATTCTGCGCTTCTGGCGCTTCAGCCAGCCGCCCTGGAAGTAATAGACAAGGAACATTGTGCTGGTCAGAATCCAGGTCAGCGGATAGCTGATCAGGACCGTCTGCAGCGTGTTGTGGGACGGCACCACGCCCAGGATCCAGACCACCCGGACCAGGCAGATGCCGAAGAGCGTCATGAGCGTGGGCACCAGCGAATCGCCGGAGCCGCGCACCGCGCCGGACAGCACTTCCACGCACACATAGGTGACATAGAAGGGCACGAGCTGGTGCAGAATGATCATGCCCTGCTCCACCACGGCCGCATCCGCCGTGAACAGCGAATAGAAGGACCGGCCGAAGAGCAGCAGCAGCGCCGAAACCGAGAGGCTGGCGATCGCTGTCTGCAGAAGACAGATCAGGGTGCCCCGCCGCATCCGGTCATACCGGCGCGCGCCGAAATTCTGTCCGCTGAAGGTGGTGATGGCCACGCCGAACGCATTGATGATCATCCAGAACATGCCGTCCAGCTTGCCGTACGCCGTCCAGCCCGCCAGAACGTCCGTGTCGAAATGGTTTACGGCCGACTGGATCAGCACATTGCTCACCGAGTACATGACGCTCTGAAGTCCCGCGGGGAATCCGATGGCCACAATCTTGTGCAGCATGTCCCCGTGCAGACGGATCCGCTTCGGGAACAGCCGGAAGGACCGTGCCGTGCGCATCAGGGTCAGGATCACCAGCACGGCGCTCACCAGCTGGGACGCTACCGTGGCTGCGGCAGCGCCGGCCACGCCAAGCTCACAGCCGATGACCAGGATCACGTCCAGGATGATGTTGGTGATGGCGGAGGCCATCAGGAAATACAGCGGACGCCGGGAATCACCCACGGCCCTGAGCACGCCGCTGCCCATGTTATAGATCATGGTGGGGATCATGCCCATGAAGTAAATCCGGATATAGCTCACCGCGTGCGGCATGACGCTGTCCGGCGTCTGCATGAGACGCAGCAGTGCGGGGGACAGAAAGTATCCCACCACCGACAGCATGAGTCCGAAGACCAGGGACATGGCAAAGGCGGTGTGAACGGCCCGGGACACATCCATGTCCTTGCGCGCACCGTAGTACTGGGAAATGATGACCGTCGCACCGGAGGACAGGCCAACAAAAAAGCCCACCAGAAGATTGACGATGTTTCCCGTGGCTCCGCCCACCGCAGCAAGCGCTTCCTTGCCGACCGCCTTGCCGACGATCATGGCGTCAACGGTATTGTAAAGCTGCTGGAAAAAGGTTCCCAGCAAAATGGGGAAGAAAAACATCAGAAGCTGCTTCCAGATCACACCTTCTGTCATGGGTCCGTCCATGACTTCCCGACGACGTTCCTGCTCCATGGGCTGCCTCCACCAAGTCGTGTCAAAAGGTTGGCATACAGATATGTCTATATCACAGCCGTCTTTCTTTGGCAAGAGGGAAAAAAGAATCAGCCAGCGCCTTATGCTGCTGGCTGATTCCGTCATGATCCGAGATAGGCTTTCTGCACCGCGTCATTGTGCAGAAGATCCTCCGCTTTTCCGCTCATGGTGATGTTTCCGGTCTCCATGACATAGGCCCGGTCAGCCACGGAAAGAGCCATGGCCGCGTTCTGCTCCACAAGGAGCACCGTCACGCCGGAGCCGTGCAGTTCCTGGATAATGGAGAAAATCTGTTCCACCAGAATGGGTGCCAGACCCATGGACGGCTCGTCCAGCATCAGAGGCTTCGGACGGCTCATCAGCGCGCGGGCCATGGCCAGCATCTGCTGCTCGCCGCCCGACAGCGTTCCGGCGATCTGCTTTTCGCGCTCCTTCAGGCGCGGGAATCGCTGGAACATTTCATCCAGTGAGCCCGCGATCTCCGTGGCCGGACGGGTATACCCGCCCATCTCCAGGTTTTCGCGCACGGTCAGGGCCTGGAACACGCGCCGGCCTTCCGGACACAGGGACAGGCCCTTGGGCACAATGCGGCTGGCCCCAATGCCGGTGATGCGCTCATCGGCGAAGTATACATCGCCGCTTCTCGGCCTGAGCAGGCCCGCAATGCTGTTGAGGGTCGTGCTCTTGCCGGCGCCGTTGGCGCCGATGAGCGTGACGATTTCATCCTCTTCCACTTCCAGGGATATGCCCTTGATGGCGTGAATGGCGCCGTAGTAGACGTGGATGTCTTCCACTTTCAGCAGGCTCATGCTCACGCCTCCTTCCGTTTGCCCAGATAGGCTTCAATGACCGTGGGATTGTTCTGAATGTCATCCGCGGTGCCCTTGGCAATGATCTTGCCGAAATTGAGCACGCAGATGCCCTCGCAGATGCCCATGACCAGGCTCATGTCATGCTCGATGAGCAGAATGGCGATCTGGAACTGATCCCGGATCCTGCCGATGTTCTCCATGAGCTCCTCGGTCTCCCTGGGGTTCATGCCGGCCGCGGGCTCGTCAAGCAGAAGCAGGGACGGATTGGTGGCCAGGGCACGCACAATCTCCAGGCGGCGCTGGGCGCCGTAGGGCAGGCTGCCCGCGCGCACATCCGCCAGGTTCTGCATGTCAAAGATAGACAGAAGTTCCAGGGCTTCCTTGTGCTGTCTTCTCTCCTGGGACCAGTATCGCGGCAGACGCAGGATGCCGGTGAACATGTCATAGCGGATCTGATTGTGCAGGCCGATGCGCACATTCTCTTCCACCGTCATGTTGCCGAACAGGCGGATATTCTGGAATGTCCTTGCCACGCCCAGCTTGCTGGCCTGCACAATGTTCAGGCCCTTGGTATCGTGCCCGTTGATGAGCACGGTGCCGCTGGTGGGCTCATACACCTTGGTCAGCAGATTGAACACGGTGGTCTTGCCGGCGCCGTTGGGACCGATAAGGCCGGCGATCTCCGTACGCCCGATGGTGAGGTTGAAATCATCCACGGCCTTGAGACCGCCGAACTCGATGCCCAGGTGATGGGCTTCCAGCACCGGCTGCTTGCCCACGTCCCGCTCCGGCACGATGGAGTGGCTGGGAACAGGAACCATCTTGGTTTCGGATCTGTGTTTCTTTGCCGTCATGGTCATGCCTTTTGCCCTCCTTCCACACTGCCTTCCCTGCGGAACCTGGCCACAAGCCGGCTGGCCATGCTCTTGAGAATGGGATTGTTGGTTGCCAGCATCACAAGAATCAGCACCACGGCATAGGCCAGCATGCGGTAGTTCTCAAACGCGCGGAGCACTTCCGGAAGCACGGTGAGCAGCGTGGCTGAGATAATGGAGCCCAGAACATTGCCCAGTCCGCCGAGCACCACAAACACCAGCACGTTGATGGACTGGTTGAAGGTGAACTGCACCGTGGTGATGGTGGGCGAGTTCAGGCCGTAGAGCGCGCCTGCCATGCCTGCGAGCACGGAAGCGGTGACAAAGGCCATCATCTTGTACTTGGTCACGGGCACGCCCATGGACTCCGCCGCAATCCGGTTGTCCCTAATGGCCTTGATGGCCCGGCCGGAACGGGAATTGATCAGGTTCAGCACCACAATGAGCGTCAGAAGAATAAGCACGAAGCCGGCGGCAAAGGTGGAAATACGCTTGATGCCCACCGCGCCTTTTGCGCCGTCCACCAGCATGGTCACGCCCTCGGGCAGCTGCTTGTTCAGGAAGCTGAAGTGCAGCCCGTTCTCATTCACGGCAATATAGGTGACATTGAGAATGCTGCGGATGATTTCGCCGAATGCCAGCGTCACAATGGCCAGATAGTCGCCCCTCAGACGCAGCACGGGCACCCCGATGATCACTCCGGCAATCCCGGCGCAGATGCCGCCGCCGGCCACAGCCAGCACCAGACGCAGTACCTCATTTTCCATCTGAAAGGTTTTCAGAAGCCAGCCGCTGATGACCGCCCCGGCAAAGGCGCCCACGCTCATGAACCCAGCGTGTCCGAGGCTGAGCTCGCCGGAAATGCCGATGACCAGGTTCAGGGAGATGGCCATGATGATCCAGCAGCAGATAGGCACCAGCTGGCCTTTCAGGGTACGCGTGATCTGCCCTGCGGCGATCATCTGCGTCAGAACCACGTAGGCAATGATGACGACGCCGAAGGTGACAATATTGTAGATGAGTTTGTTCCGTTTTGCTTTCGTCATATGCCTCACCTCACACTTTCTCCCGCACCGTCTTGCCCAGAAGGCCGGTGGGCTTGACCAGCAGCACAATGATCAGCACCGCAAACACAATGGCGTCTCCGAGGTCCGTGGAGATATACGCTTTGCTGAAAATCTCGATCACACCCAGAAGAATGCCGCCCAGCATGGCGCCCGGGATGGACCCGATGCCTCCGAACACAGCGGCCGTGAAGGCCTTGATGCCGGGCATGGAGCCGGTGGTGGGCTGCAGGATCGGATAGGACGAGCACAGAAGAATGCCCGCAATCGCCGCCAGGGCACTGCCGATGGCGAAGGTCAGGGAAATGGTGCGGTTGACATTGATGCCCATCAGTTCCGCAGCGCCCCGGTCCTCGGAAACGCAGCGCATGGCCTTGCCCAGCTTGGTGCGAGAAGTAAAGGCCGTAAGCACCACCATGATCACGATATTGGCGAGAATGGTGATCAGGGTTGATCCGGCGATCTTCAGGTCACCGCCGAAGAGCGATATGGTGGGAATGGAAATCATGCTCTTGGGGAAGTTCTTGGGATTTGCACCCCAGATCATCAGGGCCAGGTTCTGCAGAAGATAGCTCATGCCGATGGCCGTGATCAGCACAGCCAGGCTGGTGGCCTTTCTGAGCGGACGGTATGCAAAGCCCTCAATCACAACACCCAGAACGGTACAGACGATCATGGACAAGAGCAGTGCCACCACCGGCGGCAGATTCCAGTACTGCAGCGCGCAGAAGGCGACATAGGCGCCTACCATGATCACGTCACCATGGGCAAAGTTCAGCATCTTGGCGATACCGTATACCATGGTGTACCCGAGTGCAATGATGGCATAAATGCTCCCCAGACTGATTCCGTTGACCAGATTGTCCAGAAAGATCATATTTCTTGACCTCCCCTGCTGTTTTACGGTCTATTCTACCATATTTTTCCCTGCTTGGTGACCCCTGAAGGGATTCCCGGAAAAAAGGGGAAGCCGGCCCCGGAAAACCCGGAGCCGGCCAGAGTGCCCCTGTCTGAATTAGTTCTCGAATACCACGTATACGCCGTTTTCGATCACAGCGGCCATAGGCGTCTTGGTCACAGCACCGGAAGCATCCCACTGCATGGTGCCGGTCAGGCCTTCCACGGTGATGGTTGGCATGACAGCGATCATGGCTTCGCACACGTCGGCGGGATCCATGCCTTCGGTGATGCCGGCAGCCTCAGCGGCGGCAGCCAGGATGTAGATGCCGTCATAGGCGTCAGCGGCGAACTGGATGGGAGTTTCGCCATAGGCAGCCTGATACTTGGTGACGAAGTTCACAGTCTTCTCATCGGTAGCGGTAGCGACGAAGGGGGTCAGCAGCATGACGCCCTCTGCCAGAGAGGTGTCAAAGCCTTCGATGCCCAGGATGCCGTCCATGCCGTCCACGCCGAAGAACACGGGCTTGTAGTCCTTGGCAGCAGCGGTCTGCAGGATCATGGAAGCGGGGCCGTAGTACATGGGCAGGAACACAACTTCCGCACCATTGTTCTGGGCGTCAGCCACCTGCACGCTGAAATCGGTGGTCTCATCGGTAAAGGTAGTCTCGCTGACGATTTCCAGACCGACCTTGGCGGCTTCTTCCACGAAGGTGTCACGGACACCGGTGGAGTACACGTCAGCGTTGTTGTAGATCACAGCCACCTTGGTGCCCAGCTTGTGCTCGGAGATGTACTGAGCGCTGGCAAGGCCCTGGTTGGGGTCGGTGAAGCAGATCTGGAACACGTTGTCGTTGTTGTCGGAACCGTCGTCGCTCAGACCGATAACGGCCACAGCACTGGCGGAGGGAGTGAGCATGAAGGTGCGCTCGTCATAGGCCACGGCAGCGGTGGCTTCGCAGGGCTTGGAGGTGGTGGTGCCCAGGATCATCTGAGCGCCGGCATCCATGGCCGCGTTGTAGGCGTTGATAACCTTTTCCACATTGTGCTCATCATCTTCGTTGATCAGCTCGATGCGGTATTTGCCGCCGGCAGCGTTGATTTCTTCCACAGCGATCTCAGCGCCGTGCAGGGTGGCAAGGCCGTACTGGGCAGCAGCACCCGTGGTGGGGCCGATATGCGCAATCTTCAGTGTGATCTGTTCTTCGGCAGATGCTACAGCGGCCATGCTCAGAACCATCATGGCAGCCAGAACCAGGGCCAACAGTTTCTTCATAAAGGTTCCTCCTCATTGAAATACAGCCTGCTCGTCCGGCAGGTCAGATTTGTGCATTCGTGGAATGCGCTTACATTATATTCACCCGGCTTATATGCGTTCAAGATTATTTCTGTTCATTTTGTGTTTTTTAGCACATCCGGGCACCTGGCCCGCCGCAGCTGGTTTTTCAGGCTTTCTCCGTCGCAAAACATCTCTGCAAAAGGCTTTCCGGGCGCTGAAATCTTGACAGTCTTCCTTTATTGCATGTAAAATAGGATGTGTTTTTATGCAGATGACACCTTCCACATCTTTTCCCCAGGACGCCCGAAAGGTGTCTTCCCTGCAATATTTCTTCATCTTGCCCTGCCCGCCACAGGCGGATGCCGGAAGGAGGAAGGACGAAACGTCTTCGTCCCATGTAAGGTTTATGAAACAGAAACTGTTCGCTCTCCTCGTGCTTGCCCTTTGCTTCACCTGTATGCTTGTCACGGTGCAGGCTGCGGAGGTAAACCCCATCAAGGTGGCCATGCAGCTGAGCACCAGTACGTTTACAGAGCCCCGGGAAATCACGGTATCCATCAAGGTCTCCAATACCGGGGAAGAACCGCTTCCCGGACCCGTCACGCTGTACTATCCCAACGGAAACCAGGTGGATGGGTTCGGCGCTCCCGTGCTTGAAGCCGGCGCCTCCAAGTCCTGGACAGGCCCCATCGAAGTGACCCAGGCCATGCTGGATGCAGGAAAGATCACCTTCAAGATCCAGTATTCCCGCCACAATGAAGCAGGCGAGCTCGTTTCCATGGCCCGCAATTTTTCCAAGGAAATCACCTATACCGGCGGCGTTGCCTCCGTGGAAATCAACAGGACCATCGCGCCCACCACGGCCGGCAAGAACCAGGAGGTCAGCATCACCTATGATGTGATCAACACCGGCACCCTGGACATCACCAATGTGTCCATCGCCGAGAACAAGGCCATCGCCTCCAAGCCCGCCACCATTGAGCGCGTGGCCGCCGGCGAGAAAAAGAGCCATACCTTCACCTTCAAGATGGGCACAAAGGACATGGTCAGCCAGGCCGTGATCACCTACACCGCCGGCGGCGAGTCCCAGACGGTGTCCAAGGACGCGGCCACCATCCGCTATGGCGAAGTCCGGCTGAAGGCCAGCCTGTCCTCCGACAAGAAGGGCGGACTCCCCGGGGACAAGGTGAAGCTCACCCTGAAGCTGGCCAACAGCGGCAAGACGGACTACACCAACATCGTGGTCACGGATCCCCTGCTCGGCGAAGTCTTCGCCGGGGAAACCGCGCCTGCCGGCAAGACCACCGTGCTGGAAAAGGAAGTCACCATCACCGAAAACGTGGATTATCAGTTCACCGTCACCGCTTCTGATTCCGGCGACACCGAGGGCGTGGAAATCACCACCGAGCGCGTAAGCCTCACGGCGCTTTCCCCGGATCAGGTCATCAGCCTGACGGTCAACGCCGAGGCCGACCGCGATATCGTCTACATGGCGCCCGGCACGGTGCGCTTCCGCGTCTATGTCACCAACAATTCCACAGTGGATGTCAATGATGTGGTCATCACCGCTTCCGGCGTCACCCTCTACACCTTCCCTACCATCCTGGCCGGCGAAACCCGGGATTTCACAAGGGATGTGCATGTGAATCTGACGAACGACAACCCCAGCGGCAAGTTCCAGTTCGTGGCCAGTGTGCGCAATCAGCTGAACGAGACGGAAACCTTTGAGAGCAATATCCTTCCCATCGTTTACATGATGCCCACGCCCGTGCCCACTGAGGCGCCCATTGTGACTCCGCCCAAGCCTGTCTATCTCCAGCAGCCCTCGGAAGCGGACCTGGAAGTCGATTACTCCCGGTATCAGTCCATGCTCCAGCTGGCTGCGAACATTCTTCTGCCCGTCTTCGGCGTTCTGCTGCTGCTGAGCATTGCCGCCATTACCCGCCGTATCATGATCCGCCGGCACTCTGCTGCCGCCGTGGATCACCTGGAGCGTTCCGGTTCCCGGGATTACAGCCAGCCCTTTGATACCTACATGAACGGGGAGAGCGCCCAGCCCGAGCAGGAAGCGGATGCGGAAGCCTCCGAACCCTCGGAGGACAGTGAAAAAACCGATTCCGTAAATCCCGCGGATCCCACGGATCCGCCCGCACAGGCCTGAGTGCCATAAACCAGGAAGCAGCCCGTCTGCTTCCTGGTTTTTTGTCTGTCAAGCAAAAGTGAAAATGTCCCGAAAATCATGAAACATTAGCGGCAGAATTTTACCATGTTTGGCAATTCTGCCGCGGCTT
>CACYNZ010000005.1 GCA_902775835.1 uncultured Eubacteriales bacterium
TATCCGGATGTCCCTGGAGAATGCCGTGCAGCTGACGGAAATGATCGAATTCTTCTCTGCCGAAGAAGCCGCGCTCACACAGTGTGCCGTATAATGCCGGTGCGGCGTGGCCTTTGGAAAGAACAAAACGGTCGCGGTCCGGACGCTTGTCATTTTCGGGGTCCACATTGCGCATTACGTCAAAGTACAGCGCAACCATGGCTTCAACACTGGAAAGCGATCCTCCAGGATGTCCGGCTCCGGCTTTATTTGTCATAATTACGATATCACGCCGGACCTGGCGACAGACATCTTTCAAAGCCTGAATATCCATATGATTGTCCTCCTTGCAAGAAATCTATCAGAAATGGATAAAGAAACTCACAGTCGCTATTATACGGGGTGCGCTTTTTACCTGTCAAGCATTCAGGAAAGTGCGCCGCCGGCCAGCATATGTTCGAGTGCTTTCTGGAGAGCAATTTTTCCGTGTATATAGGTGAGGCTGCCCTGCAGATAGCCGGTATATGGCTCTCTCATCGGGCCGTCGCAGCTCAGTTCTATGGAAGCACCGGCGATAAAGGTCCCCGCAGCCATGATGACCTGGTCGTCATAACCGGGCATATCCCAGGGTTCAGGCAATGCCATGGAATCGATGGGTGATGCCATCTGGATCCCCTGACAGAACCGAATCAGACGTTCCGGAGTTCCGAACTTGATTGCCTGAATAAGGTCGGATCGCTTATCCAGCGGGCCTGGAGCGGTCTCCATACCAAGATTTGAAAAAACCTGAGCGGTCAGCATGGCTGTTTTCAGTGCCTGACAGACCGTATGAGGCGCCATGAACAATCCCTGAAAGAACATCTGATAGCCGGGAGTATATGAGCCGACTTCGAGTCCGATTCCAGGGGCCGTCAGTCTTGCTGCAACCATATCCACTGCTTCCCGGGTTCCAAGAAGATATCCGCCAGTGGGCGCCAGACCTCCACCGGCATTTTTGATCAGACTGCCGACGCACAGATCCGCGCCTTCCATACTTGGTTCTGTAGTGCAGACGAATTCGCCATAGCAGTTGTCCACCATGAGGCGTACGCCCGGATGCTTATGCACGATTTCGGCAAGTGCACGGAATTCTTCCGGCAGTATGGCGGGGCGCCAGGCATAACCTCTGCTGCGCTGAGCAATCACGAGCCGTGTATCAGGTCCGATCGCTTTTTCAACTGCCTCCAGATCGATGTGACCGTCTGCAAGCTCCACCTGGCTGTAAGAAACATGCAGTTCCTTCAGCGATCCCACAGGTACTTCCCCTTCATTGATACCGAGGATCTGTTCCATGGTATCATAGGGTCTCCCTGTAGCTGACAGGATTGTATCGCCGGGACGCACAAGACCGAAAAGACCAAGGGCAAGAGCAGCAGTACCGCTGGCAATCTGCGGGCGGACGATGGCGGCTTCACTTCCAAAAACCTGAGCAAAGACGCTTTCCAGCGCTTCCCTGCCGATATCTCCGTTCCCATAACCGGTGCTTCCTGCGAAATGCCGATACGAAATCTGATGTTCTGAGAAGGCACTTAGAATTCTTTTCGTCCAGAAAGCTTCCACACTTTCTGCCTCATGAAAGGCATCGGCCAGTTTATTCTCTGCGTGATCAATCAGCTGCTGTATATCCAATGGTCTGTTCCTCCTTAAAATACTTTTCCGAATTACTGAAAGCCTGGTTGTCATGATCCAGCCAGAGCAGGTCTTCTTCACGCCGCATCCATGTCAGCTGACGTTTGGCATAATGCCGGGTATTGAGTTTGATCATGTCGGCGGCTTCTTCAAGGGTACATTTTCCCTGAAGAAATAGCACTACTTCCTTATATCCGATTCCCTGCATGGCTTGGGCTTCCGGCGATACGCCCTGCTGCAGGAGACGCTCGACCTCACGGACAAGTCCTGCATGCAGCATGTTCTCTACCCGCTGATTGATCCTGGCATACAGGATTTCCCTGTCTAGGGTCAGACAGATGCAGCGGCAGTGAATGGGACAATCTTCTTCCGGCTGACGCTGCCGGGAGAAAGGGATTCCGCTGAGTATGGAAACTTCCAGTGCCCTGATGACGCGTCGGACATCATTTTCATGGAGACGTGCAGCGGAAACAGGATCTATGGTCTGCAGTTTCTGATGAAGGCGTTTTTTCCCCTCGGGGGTTTCTGCTTCGATTTCCATTTCTTTTCGAAGCGCAGGATCGGCAGGCACATCCCCCATGGCCATGGGATGGCGCAGTGCGCGCAGATAAAAGCCTGTGCCGCCCACAAGCAGTGGACGCCTGCCGCGACTGGCAATTTCATGAATGGTTTCGTAGGCCATATCCCTGTATTCCACGACGGAAAAAGCAGTTCCGGGATCGACAATATCCAGCATATGATGTGGTACAAGCTCCTGTTCGGCCGGTGTAGGCTTTGCTGTACCAATATCCATTCCTCTGTAGATCTGCATGGAGTCCATACAGATGATTTCACATTGGTTCTTGAGTGCAATCTGGACAGCCAGATCCGATTTCCCGCTTGCGGTAGGTCCGGTCAGGACCCAGCATTCTGTTTTTTTCATGCTTATCACGCTCCGCACTTATGTGGGCTGGATTCGGCGGAACTTCTTATCCAGTTCCTGATGGGTGACAGCAACCACCAGAGGACGCCCATGTGGACAGGTAGGCGTGACGTGCTGTTCCACAAGCTGCTCCACCAGATTCCGGATGACGGATTCCGGAAGCACCTCACCGCCCTTGACTGCATGCTTGCATGCCCTCTGAAGGATATTTTTCCTGCGCCGTTCCATAGATACTGTACTGCCCTCGCGTTCCAGTTCTGCAAGGATCTCTCTCACATATTCTGCTGTCTGCGGAATACCGAGAATCATGGGAACAGAGCGGACAGCAATCTCTGTTTCGCCAAAGGATTCCACTTGAAGCCCGATTTCAGCGAGCATTTCGTGATACTGTTCGGCAAGTTCCACTTCACGGGGCGTAACCTTGAGAACCACAGGACTGATCAGTTCCTGACCGGGATTATGTTCGTCGACGGCAGCTATCATGCGGTCAAAATTCAGACGTTCGTGGGCAGCGTGCTGATCAATCATAAGCAGTTGGTCATCATATTCAAGCAGAATATAGGTATGAAACAGAACCCCCAGGATTTTCAAAGGTTTGGGAATCTGATCAAGAAAAGAGAGTATCTCCGGTTCAGGTTCAGGTGCTGTCTGTGTTTTTTCTACAGGTACGGCGCACCGGGAAAGTGTATCTTCTTCCCTGACATTATTTGGGCGGTCCAGAGAAGGTTCTGAGGGCAAAGGGGATTCCATTACGGCATCTGACCGAGCCGGATTGGGCACAGGACGAATGGAAGCTCTCTCTTCATCCTGTACTGGAGAAAAAACGGGTGATTGCGGTTGGCAGACTGTGGAGGGAACCGTCTTCACTTCCGGGGATGAAGAAATGGAATGGTTGGTCATGGGCATGTTCAGGGAAAGATTTGAAGGTGCGGATTTTGGCATATCCAGCTGCAGATTGCTGCTCTGCGCTTCCGAGGAGGAAGCGGAAGACAACTTGCCAAGGTCTGTTTTGAGAACAACGGCATCGCTTCTGGAGAACTTTCCCTCGGGTACCATTTCCAGCCGTTCAGGCCGTTCCAGAGGATTGGACTGTGTCAGTGCTTCTCTGACCAGAAAAGATACCGCCTGGAAAACTTCTGGTTCCTTTTGAAAGCGGACCTGAAGCTTGTTGGGGTGCACATTCACGTCCAGTGACTCGAAAGGCATAGTGATATGCAGAACGCACATGGGAAAGTGTCCGATCATAACACGTTCCCGGCATCCGTCTTCAAGTGCCTGTGAGAGCACGGGCGACTGAATGGCACGGCCGTTGATATAGAAATGTTCCGCATTACGGTTGTTCCGCCCGCTCTCTCCGACACCGACATAGCCTTTCACGATCAGGCCGTTCATATGTCCGTTTACCGAACGGGTGGTTGGAGCGAGGAGTTCCTTGCCAAAGATGCAGTACGCAGCTGATTCAAGATTCCCGTCTCCCGGAGAGCGGTAAAGCGTTTTTCCGTTGCTGATAAACCGGAACGCTACATCCGGACGTGAAAGGATGGCATTAATCAGAACATCCCCCACCAGACCGGCCTCGATCCCGGGTCGCTTCAGAAATTTCAGCCGCACAGGTGTATTGTAAAACAGATCCCGGACAAGCATGGTTGTTCCGTCCGGGCAAGCCGCAGCAGCAATATCACGGATGTTTCCGCCATCAAGCTGGATGCGTATGCCTTCGTTCTGTTCTTTTGTCTTGGTGGTACACGTGAGATGACTGACAGCGGCAATGGAAGCCAGTGCTTCACCGCGGAACCCCAGTGTGGCGATCTGAAACAGATCCTCTGATGTCCGGATTTTGCTGGTCGCGTGCCGTTCGAAGGCCAGACGGATGTTATCGGGCGATATACCGGAACCATTATCACTCACCCGGAAAGACTCGATACCTCCGTCCCGGATCTCTACCGTGATGTTGCTGGCGCCGGCATCGAGACTGTTTTCGATCAATTCCTTGATGGCCGCAGCCGGCCGCTCCACAACTTCACCGGCGGCGATTTTTCCGATGACTTCATCGGAAAGAATTCGGATACTTGTCTGCATGCATATTCCCCCTGCTTACAGCTTGCGTGCTTTTTCCCGGAGCAGGAACAATTCATTCATGGCGTCCATGGGGGTCATGGCCATGACATCCAGTTTCTGCAGCTCTTCAATGATTTCCATTTTCTGAAAATCATAAAGATCCATCTGCTGCTGCTTGGGTTTGGAATCCTCACCTTCTCCGAGTATATTCTGTCCGATGGTATTCTGATTGATATCGCTTACCTCAAGACGTGCCTGGATCTCATGAGCCCGCACCAGAACAGGATGAGGAATTCCGGCAAGACGTGCCACATGGATACCAAAGGACTTGTCCGCGCCGCCCTGTACAATTTTGCGCAGAAAAATGACATCTTCCCCATGTTCACGGACAGAGATACAGTAGTTTTTGACACCCTCGAGATGTCCTTCCAGTTCTGACAGTTCGTGATAGTGCGTTGCAAAAAGTGTTTTTGCTCCGCAATGCTCAGGATTGCACAGATATTCCACCACTGACCATGCAATGGCCAGACCGTCAAAGGTGGAAGTGCCTCTTCCGATTTCATCCAGAATGACAAGGCTGTTCTGGGTTGCATTTCTGAGAATGTAGGCGGTTTCTGCCATCTCCACCATGAAGGTAGACTGACCGCTGGCAAGATCATCGGAAGCACCGACTCTGGTGAAAATTCTGTCCACAACCGGGATCACAGCCGAAGCAGCGGGTACGAAGGAACCAATATGGGCCATAAGGACGATCAATGCCACCTGACGCATGTAGGTGCTTTTTCCGGCCATGTTCGGTCCGGTAATGATCAGCATTCGCTGATCATGCAGATTCATCTGTGTGTCATTGGGAACAAAGACATCATCACGCAGCGTCTGTTCTACAACCGGATGTCTTCCTTCCCGGATGTCCAGCGTACCGTCCTCGGAAATACTGGGACGCACATACTGATATTCCTGAGCAATGCGGGAAAGTGAAATGCAGGCATCCAGGCTCTTCAGAGCATGGGCGGTAGTCTGAATGCGTTCCATCTGCCGGGAAAGGAGATCCCGGATTTCATAGAAAAGCCGCAGCTCCAGCCGGACAGACTGTTCCTGAGCTCCGATGATTTTCTGCTCCATTTCCTTCAGTTCAGGCGTCATGAATCGTTCGGCATTGGTCAGAGTCTGTTTGCGGATATATCGGTCAGGCACCTGGGAAAGGAACGATTTTGTCACTTCAATGTAATAACCGAATACTTTGTTGTACTGAATGCGCAGATTCCGGATGCCTGTAAGCTCACGCTCTTTCTGCTCCAGATCCAGCACCCATTGTTTGCCGTTGGTGGCAGCGTAGCGCAGTTCATCCAGTTCCTTGTTATATCCTTCCCGGATGATACCACCTTCGGTGATGGAAACGGGAGGATCCTCACTGATGGCCTGGGAAAGAAGCTCAGTCAGTTCCGTAAGCGGATCCAGTTTATTCTGCAGTTCCTCGACAAAGGACGGAAGCGGAAGATTCAGAAGTGATTTCAGTTCGGGAATCCTCGACAGAGAACTCTTCAGGGCAAGGCAGTCTCTCGCATTGATGGACTGGTAGGACACTTTTGAGAGCAGACGCTCCATATCATATACATCCCGGAGCAATTCAGCGATCCGTTCAGCCAGCACTGTATGCGAGTAGAAAAATTCCACGCCATCAAGGCGCTCCTCGATTTCCTTCTTTTCCGTAAGCGGCTGTTCGATCCAGGAACGGAGCAGGCGGCTTCCCATGGCTGTGCTGGTTTTATCCATCAGCCAAAGGAGCGTTCCTTTTCTGGTATGTGTGCGCATGCTCTCGGTAAGCTCAAGATTCTGTCTTGTGTTCCGGTCAAGCAGCATTTTATGGCTGCCCTGGTATACCTGGATATGCGTGATATGTTCCAGCGTATTTTTCTGGGTGTTATTCAGGTACTGCATCAGGCTGCCTGCGGCACAGACAGCATCATGGTAACTGTCGTCCAGGCCCAGAGAGACAAGCGTCTGCAGATGGAAATGCTCCATCAGGATTTCTTCACATTTTCTGTGCCGGAATGCATCCTGCCCTGGATCAGAAAGACTTGTTCCGTCAGGAATCATGTCCCGCAGGTCCGACAACCGGTTTGAAAGAATTTCCTGAGGATGAATCCGGTCGATCTCATCCCTGAGCTTTCCCTCCGTGAAAGAGAACTGATAAACGTAGAATTCCCCTGTAGAAACATCTGCATAGGCCAGTCCGACTGAGGTTTTTCCAAAATAGACGGACAAAAGAAAACTGTTCACATGCTCATCCAGCATGGACGGATCATTGATCGTACCGGGTGTGAAAATTCTGGTTACATCACGTTCCACGAGTCCCTTGGCAAACCTTGGATCCTCCATCTGTTCGCCTATGGCTACCTTATATCCAAGATTCAGAAGCTTTTCCACATACACGTTTACTGCGTGATGGGGAACGCCGCACATGGGCGCGCGTTCCTCAAGGCCGCATTCTTTTCCGGTCAGGGTCAGTTCCAGTTCTCTGGATACCAGCTTGGCATCATCAAAAAACATTTCGTAAAAATCCCCGACCCGAAAAAACAGCAGGCAGTCAGGATACTTCTCCTTCAACTGCATGTACTGCTGCATCATCGGTGACAAAGCCATATTGAACCTCCATCTGTCTTGCTTCACATGCCGGTTTTATCTGCAGCATCCATTGCACTGCCGGCATGTACCGGAGCAGTTTTCCTGCGCATCTTCATTTTCCCCATAGATGATCAGGCGCATGACCTGATTTACTGAGTCCATCATGGCATCAAAGGCCGTGCTGGATTCTTCGAGTCTGACATATACAGGATTCTTTTCCATGCGTTCCCTGGCCTGAAGCAGTTCTTCCCGGGCTTTTTCCCGGGCACTGCTGTCAGAAGCATGCATGTTCTGCTGAAACATTCTGTATTTTTCCTCATAATCGGCCATGAGCGTGGCCGTCACATGATTCTCCGCCGCTTCAGCTTTCCGTTCCTGCAGCTGCCGGTATTCCGTGCTCCGCACGATTGATACGGCCAGTTCGCGCGCTTTTTCTATTACCTGGGTCATAAGGTACCTCTCAGACGTGTCCATATAGTGTATTGTTCTTTATTTCAGTGATATGAACAGTGCGTATTTCACCAATGTCCGTTTCTGAACCAGGGAATGTGATGGACAGTCCATGACGTCCGCGGCCGGACACTTCCCTTTCACATCTGCGTGATATGCTTTCCACCAGAACCTCTTCTGTCTGTCCGATGAATCGCTGCATTTCCTGCTTCTGACGCATTTCCTGAAGTGCAATCAGCTTCTGAATCCGTTCCGAAGCGATACTATCGGGAATCTGGCCATCCATCTCGGCTGCTTTGGTCCCGGCACGGGGTGAGAAGATAAAGGTAAACGCTGAATCGAAGCCCACTTCATCCACCAGCTCAAGAGTTTCTCTGAACTGCGCATCCGTTTCACCGGGAAAAGCCACAATGATATCTGTGGACAGTCCAATGCCTGGAACTGCGCGTCGCAGGGACTCCACCTGCTTCAGATAGGTTTCACGCGTGTATCCGCGATTCATTCTGCGCAGAACTTCATTGCTTCCGGACTGAACCGGAAGATGGAACTGAGGCAGTACATGCTTGGAATTCCCCATGACTTCAATCAGCTCATCTGACAGATCTTTGGGATGGCTGGTCATGAAACGTATACGTTCGATGCCTAGCTGATCAAGCTGACGGAGGAGCTCCGGGAATGTCGCTCCCGCTGTTCCTTTTCCGTAACTGTTGACATTCTGCCCAAGGAGCATGACTTCTTTTGTCCCGTTTTTTGCTAGTTCTTCCGCTTCCTTCAGTATGCTCTGCATATCCCGGCTCCGTTCGCGTCCGCGGACATAGGGTACGATGCAGTACGTGCAGAAATGATTGCATCCCTGCATGATGCTGATATAGGCAGCATCCTTCCTGAGGCGGTTTACGGGCAGGCCTTCCACAATACGGTCTTTTTCAGAAACCTCAATGACTACCTGATTTCCGGTAACGGCTCTGTAAAAAAGCTCCGGGAAACGATACAGGTTTGTCGTTCCAAAAGCTAGATTGATGAAACGGTATTGTTTCAGGATTTTTTCGGGCATGCCTTTCTGCTGGATCATGCATCCGCATACACCGATCATGAGATCCGAGCGCTTTTTCTGCAATTCATGAAGCCACTGCACATTTCCAAGAGCCCGACGTTCCGCATTATCCCGGACACAGCAGGTATTGAAGAGCACAAAATCCGCTTCTTCCTTGCTAGGAGCTTCCTTTAATCCCATTTCATTGAGCATGCCGGCGATATTCTCGCTGTCGTGAGCGTTCATCTGGCAGCCGTAGGTAATGATATGGTAGGTTTTTGGTCTGACAGGAAGAAAGCGCACCTGATCCATATAATATTTCTGGGATTCCAGCTCTTCCTGGGAGATTTTTTCAGCTTTTTCCGGCATGGTTTTCCTCCTGAATAGTATAGCCAGTACCATGGCAGTGTTCACATATGTGACTTGTCTGCTCTCGGAGACTGGGCAGAGATCGTTTTCTGGTGATTTCGACAAGACCGAGGGATGTAAAGCCGTGGATGACTGTTTTGGTCCGGTCGGCCTGAAAGCACTCCCGGAGTTTCTCCAGGATGACGGAACGGTCCTGATCGCTTTCCATATCAATCATATCTATGAGAATGATTCCGCAGAGATTGCGAAGCCGGATCTGCCTGACGATTTCAGGACATGCTATGAGGTTGTTTTCAAACATGGTCCGGTCGATCTTTTTGCTGCTGCCTGTAAACTTCTGTGTATTGACGTCGATGACACTGAGCGCCTCGCATTCATCGATGACGAGGGAACCGCCGTTTTTCAGATACACATGCTTCTGGAGCGCCCTGTTTCGTTCGCGTTCCAGGTCAGATCCGGAAATGGGATCTTTGTCCACAAGATTCACCGGGTATCGGCTGCTCAGCTGACTGAAGAGTCCGGCGTCTGCGGTGAGCACTCGGTTGAGTCCCCGCGGAAGGAGATCATCCAGGAGCCGGATCAGGCAGGAACGCCCTGTGATATGCCGGGGCAAGGAGCTGCTGTGGACTTCTTTCTGAATGCTTTCCCAGGATGCTTTCAGCTGCTCAAGGTCTTCTGCAAGCCATTCTTCAGGGACGCCTGCAGAACTGGTCCGCATGACAAGCCCACACTCCCCTTTTGAAAGCCGGTTTCCTGTCTCCTTGAGTTCTGTCCGTGTCAGCTGATCCGTGATTTTGGCAGAAACGCCGATTTCCCTGTCCAGCGGGAGATACAGCAGATAGCGTCCGGGGAGAACCACATTCCTTGTGAGAAAAGCACCTTTCATGCCCTGGGCCTGCCTTTTGATCTGAACAAGTATGGAGGCACCGCAGCGAAGACTTCTCCGCTCATCGTCCGATATGGGAAGAAAGCCGTTTTTCTCCTGAGCGATATCTATGAATGCTGCGCTCATTCCGGGAACAATCCGTTCGACTTTTCCTACAAAGAGCTCTCCCGCTTCCTGGTCTCCTGCATCTGTAATCCATTCGACAAGTTTACCGTCTTCCAGAAGAGCATATACAGAGGAATTCTTGCCACCGATCAATAATTCTCTCACAGCAGATTCTCCAGAGGCACCAATTGATGCTCGTCGTTTTCAGCCAGCAGATGCATGCGCGTGAGCAGAACCCGGGGAACACCGATTTCCGAAAAGTCGCACATTGCCTTCAGAAGCATGGAAGGCTTGCATGCACTGCCCTCTGTTGCCTCAAGTATCATATGGAACGCCTTATGTTCGGTGATGCGCACACCATAGATTGCCGGTCGGATATTGCAGATTTTTTCACCGGATTTCGTCTTTCGGACTGCTTCAATCTCGCTCTGGTTCATAAAGCTGTCCAGACGATCAATCAGTATCTGTTCTGCTTCAGGATCGGTGATTTTCATCTCCCATTCTCCTGCCCTGACCAGAGACATGAGTGCCGGCAGCGTATCCGGGATCGTATGCACTGCGAGAATATGGATATCGGGCGGGCAGGCGGGAGAAAAACGATTCTGGAACTCCTCTTCTGACATGTCCTGATCCAGTCTCACGTCCAGGATTTCATGCTCCCCTATGGCGCCGACGCTGAGTGCAGAAGCAAAATTCAGAAGAATGTGCGGATTGAAGCCTTTTGAGTAGCTCACGGGCAAGCCTGCACGCCTCAGGGAACGCTGCACAGTCCGCATCAGGTCCAGATGGCCGAGATGGCGAAGACGTTCCCCTTTTTCAAACACGACGCACATTCGCATACTGACACACCCCTTCCAGCTTCTGAAGTCCACATCCATTGCAGCCGTTACGGCAGTCCGGCGTCACTTCCGCCCGCATTGCCTTATCGTACTCACGCAGGAGAAATGCCTTGGTTACGCCGGCATCAATGACATCCCAGGGGAAGACTTCATCACGTCCGCGAACGCGATATGCGTAGAACGCCGGATCCAGTCCGCATACCTCAAAAGCCTGCATCCATGTCTCAAAATGGAACATTTCACTCCAGCTGTCCAGCATGCATCCATGTTCAAAAGCAGTCAGCAGTACGCGTCCGAGGCGGCGGTCGCCACGGGCAAACACTGCTTCAAGAAAGCTGGTCCGTGATTCATGGTAATGAAATGTGACTCCTTTGATGGAGCGGACACGGTTTTTAATATATTCCTGCTTTTCTCTCAGCATATCCTGACTGTCCTGGGCGCACCACTGAAAAGGCGTGAACGGCTTGGGCACAAAACTGGATGCGGAAATCGTGACGCGAAGTCCTTTGGCACGCTGATCTTTGGGAACCCGGAAATAGCACGATACCACTTTCTGTCCAAGATCAGCAATACCGTCAAGGTCTTCTTCCTGTTCCGTGGGCAGGCCTATCATGGTGTATAGCTTTACACTGCTCCACCCGCCCTGAAAAGCGTCGGTCACCTTTTCAATAAGATCTGCTTCTGTAACGCCTTTGTTGATGACATCCCTGAGACGCTGGGTTCCGGCTTCCGGCGCAAACGTCAGACTGCTTTTCCGCTCCTGCTGTGTTTCCTCAAGCGATTCCTTGAGAACCGAATCGATGCGCAGTGAGGGCAGAGAAACAGAAACGTGCTTTTCCTTAAAACGTTTCATCAGCTGACGGATCAATTCCGCGAGACAGGTGTAGTCTCCGCTTGACAGGGATGAGAGAGAAACTTCTTCATAACCGGTGCTGTCTTCCAGTGAGGAAGCGAGTTCAATCAGCCGATCGAGGCTGCGCTCCCGTACCGGACGGTACAGGATTCCCGCCTGACAGAATCTGCAGCCTCTGGTGCAGCCCCTCATGATTTCAAGCATGATGCGGTCGTGAACGATTTCTGTAAAAGGAACCGGAATTTCTTTGGGATAATAGGTCTTGTCCAGATCAGTGACAATGCATTTACGGACTCTTTCCGGAATGCCCGGTGCATTGGGCTTGATCTCTTTGACGGTCCCGTCTTCATAGTATGTCACATCATAGAAAACAGGCACATATACGCCCGGAATGCGCGCAAGCTCTCGAAGACACGCGGTACGGTCAAGCCCGGATTCCTTCCACTTCATTATGGTCCGGCACACATCCAGGGTGACTTCTTCTCCGTCACCGATCATAAAGGCATCGATAAAATCACAGAGCGGTTCCGGATTGAAAGCGCATGGTCCGCCTGCAACCACGATGGGTTCATCCCTTTCGCGCTCGCTTGAAAGCAGGTGAACGTTGCCAAGACGCATCATTGCGAGGATATTGGTATAGCTCATTTCATACTGCAGCGTGAAGCCGATCATATCAAAACTGTTCAGCGGTGTTCTGCTTTCCATGGAAAACAGCGGAATCTCTTCCTCATGCATCAGGTCCATCATGTCGGTCCACGGCATGAAAAAACGCTCGCAGACCATGTCCGGCTGCGAATTCACGAGGCCATACAGTATCTTCATTCCCAAATGCGACATGCCGATTTCGTAGGTATCCGGAAAGCAGAAGCCGTAATGCAGCTTTACACTTTCCCACTCCTTGACAGTCGTATTCATCTCACCGCCGGTATATCGCGGTGCCTTCTGTACTTTATCCAGTATGGCTTCAATGCGTTCAGAGTACAGATTCATCTGAATTCCTCCAGTAATACTTATGTTCCAGTTTGTAATTTTATCATTGAAAAAACCTATGGTCAATTGATGTTGAAGGATGAAAACGGATAATGCAGAGTCTCTGTTTTCATTTATGTTACATTTATATGAAGAAACAGAGTTTACTTTTTCAGCGCTTTCAGATAGAATTACACTGATACCAGTGTAAGGAACAAGCCGAGAATGGTATTGCTTCGATGGCCGGTAGCCCAGGACCGTGCGTTTGCCATGCTTCGTCCTCTGATGCAGATGGAAGCTGCTGGAAAAGCCGGCTGAAACCGGTCCGGACATTGGAGATGGTGAAAGACAGCATATGTCCAGGATTTACGGTATGGCAGTTGTGCCAGCCTCTGGAAGCGTCAGTATCGACGCAGAAAACCGTCACTGCCAGGAACAGACGAACGGTAAACGGCATTCCGGATTGCGGAGCACAGGCTCTTGGAGAGGAGCTGTATAAACTACTACTCTATCATACGGGGAAGAGAAATCATGAGTGCAATTACAGGTTTATTTCAGCATATGCCTGCACACGTGCTGGATTATGCTATATATGGATGCATAGCTGTTGTTGCTTTTATTGGAATCATCAAGTGCCTGATTCCGCTTTGGGGTACAACTCACTCGCTTCGTGTGGCAATCCGGAAACTCCAGGATGAGGCCGGAACAAGTCCCGAGCGTCCGGTATGGCAGGAGTCACGATTTCTGGGTCGCCGCCTGAAGGGATGCTGGCTCAGATTTCTGCAGAATGCTGAACAGCTTGACCGGCGTGGCCTTCCCTGCAATGTGGAAGACTACGTCAACGATGATACTGTCACCCACGGCCCCGGCAATGCAACCCTGGCGGAGCTGATACCAAGCCTTCTCACAAGTCTTGGTATTCTCGGTACGTTTGTGGGTATGACACAGGGACTGTCCGGACTTAATGTCACTACCACGGAATCCATGATGAATGGAATTCAGAATCTTCTCAATGGCATGCAGTTCGCATTCGGCACATCGGTTGCAGGTGTTGCCTGCTCACTGGCGTTCAATATGCTGAACAGGATACTGCAGGGTTCAAGTTACCGGGCAATTGATGATTTTGTGGAATCCTTTACTTCCCTTGCCATGCAGCGCCCGCTGGACAATGATGTTCAGCTGATCTGCCAGAATCAGGACCGGAATCATATGCTCAACAATGTGTCGGACTCCATGCTTGTCAAAGTTCCGGCCGCCATGGAGAATGCTGTCCGTAATGCAATGGTTCCGGTTACACGTTCCATGGATCATTTCCTGGTCGGTGCGACCACTGCTCAGATTGACGGAATTCAGCGCATTGTGGGACAGTTCATCACTGAGATGAACCACTCTCTCGATGGTCAGTTCCTTGCGCTGGGAAGAACAATGAATGAACTGAATCAGAGCCAAAGAGTTTCTGTGCAGCGGCTTCAGGAGTCCCTGGAAGCGACGGGGGGCATGCTTGGCGAAGTCACATCCATGCAGAAAATGACAGATCAGGTTCTGGGGCAGTTCAGACAGTATATTCAGGAACTCGAACACGCCCGCAAGCGGGATGAGACTTTTGAACAGCGTACGGCGGAGATCATGCAGCGGATTGCCGGGCTGTCTGATGAACAGAGCAGACTACTCAATACCATTTCTGCTGCGCAGGAAAAACTGTCAAGAAGCATCCAGAGTTTTTCAAAAGAGCAGGAGGCAGCGCTGGGGCATATTTCAACCATGGAAAAGCAGTCATCCAGCCAGATTCAGGAGGCCGGCAGCGCATTTTCAGCTTCTTCCAGGGAGCTCTCCCGAAGCTATCAGCAGTTTGTCGATACAGTGGTATCAGGCCTGTCGACTTCACTGGGAATGTTTGAGAAGACCATGAATGAAGTTACGCAGTCCTTTTCTGAGCAGATCGGCCGATTTGAACATGCAGAAACCAACGCGTTTCCCCTTGAACAGATCGGTACCATGCAGAATATGCTTCACCATATTGAGACAATTCTGGCTGATATGGCAGTTCAATCTGCGAAGGAGGAATAATTATGGCTCGGCAGCATGTGCATAATCGGCGTGCCGGCCGTGGAAACAGCGGTTCCAGCTGGATCAGTTATTCCGATATCATGGCGGCGCTGGTTCTGGTTTTTGTGCTTTTCCTTGTTTACAACCTGTATCAGTACAACCAAACGCTTGAGTCCAAAACACGGGCGCTGGAAGCCCAGCAGGTACTTCTTGCAAGCCAGCAGACACAGCTAGAAGAGCAGGCAACGATTCTGATCGTTCAGCAGTCAGAACTGGATCAGGCCACAGCTGAGCTTACACAGGTCAAACTGGATCTGGAAGATCAGCAGAACCAGCTGGAACAGCAGACGATCATTCTCATCGGGAAGCAGGAAGAACTGGATGAGGCACGGGCAACACTGTCGACCCGGGAAACGGAACTGAATCAGCTGCAGCTGCAGCTCAGCGCACAGAAGGAACTGTTTGATGCCCAGACAAGGCGCCTTGAGGATATGGTGGGCGTTCGGAGCCAGATTATCCGGGAGCTGTCATCTGTTCTGTCAAAATCCAATATAGCCGCACAGGTGGATCAGAACACGGGTGATATCATACTTGAGAGCAGGGTCTTCTTTCAGACGAATTCCTCAGAAATCCGTGAAGACGGAAAAAGCCTGCTGGATCAGTTTGTCCCGATTTATCTGAGCGTGCTTCTGCGGGAAGAATACAAGGATTATATCGGAGAAATCATCATAGAAGGTCATACGGATTCCACAGGCACATATCTGAAGAATCTGCAGCTGAGCCAGGACCGTGCTCTGCGGGTGGCAGAATACTGTCTCACCATGGGTAATCTTTCCTCAGCACAGCGCAGGCTTCTGCAGAGTATTCTTACTGCAAAAGGCAGGTCATCCAACGATCTGGTTTACAATCCAGACGGCAGCGAGAACCTGGAGGCAAGCCGCAGAGTGGAGTTCAAATTCAGCCTGAAAGATGCTGAAATGATCGAAGAAATGAACAGAATACTGAATATGACGGAGTGACGATTTTTTGAAAAAACTTGCAGTATTTCTGCTGTTGGTACTTATGGCTTCCCTGCTGGGATCAGGATATCTGTATATGACATGCGGACTGGGCGTAAAAGGTGTTGAGGTAACAGCGACAGAAGCTGAATCGTATGGTGAACTGTTTGACTATCTGCAGCATGCAATGCAGCTGAATGCTGTGACCGGGACGCGCTTTTCATCCAATATCCCGGGTGATGTGGAGAATTATCAGTTCCTTACGTTTACAGTGGAACTTGATAACAAGGCTTTTATCCAGGCAGATCAGGTGGAAATACAGGTTTCACCGGTTGCAGAAGATATGCTTCAGCTCGCAGAGGAAACGAGATATTCCGTCGATGCACGTTCATCGGGAAAAGTGCAGGCCACAATTCTGACGCAGGCAAATGCCCATCCGGTACGTGAACTCTTCATCACATATTATATGTGGGGTATTCCCATGTCCATACGCACGAATTCCTCGGTGAGCCAGTAAACATGATACCGGTTTGTGGAGAACAAGTCAGATTTACATATCACAGAAAAACCCACCGGATCAATCAGCTGATCAGATCCGGTGGGTTTTTCTGTGATCATGTTAAGCGGATGGAAAGACCGGCCGATGAAAGTGGAATTACTGCAGGAAGCTGGCTGCAATATAACCGGTAAAACTGTCGTAGCGCACCCTGAACCAGGACTCGTCAGGCGAAAGGATAATGACCTTGCTTCCGTGGGGAATTTCACAGAGCACTTTTCCTGTCAGCGAGGGTTCTTCTCTCAGATTCACGAATGTCCTGTCTTCCTGGACCACACTCATTGTCGGCGTGTCCATGGCGTTATACAGCGTAAGATAGTCAGTCATCATATATCCGGTTTTGCCATCTTTTGCTTCCACCTTGCACCATTCCAGTCCCTGGTACAGGATAGTAACGCGGGCACCATTGGAATACTGGCCGATGGATTCATAGGCCTTGCCCGGTCGTGCTCTGAGATTCAGGACCTGGGTGGACTTGGGATTTGTTACGAGGGCGTAGGTGCCTCCTGCGGAATCAGAAGGATAGAAGTCCGGCTGAATGATTCCTTCCGTGGCAAAGTCAGCGCGGATAAATCCGGTACGGGAACCATCAGAGACCATCCACCAGTCGTTTCCTTTCTGCAGAAGTGTCAGATAGGTACCTGAATCCAGCTGACCGACAGCCCGGTATTCATATCCCGGACCGCTCCTCAGATTCAGACCGGTTCCGGAAGGTGTTGACACAGTTGCAACGGATTCCCCATACGGAGCAGAGAAAACACGAACATATTCCTTTCGGAAATAACCGTCAACGCCATTGATTCGAACATGCATCCATCCGTCCTGTTCAGAAAGCAGTACACATGGCACACCATTATAATAGACATTGAGCACATCTGCCGTATACGAAGGACCACTCCTGAGATTCAGAAAGGACCGTTTCCCGGGATTGGAAACAAAACCCATCATGGCATGCCGGATTTCCACGCGCTTTACTTTGTCTGTGCTGATGAAGCCATCCAGTCCGTCGCCAATATGGATGTGACTGATGTTTTCAACAGTATCCAGAATCTGAACCCAGGTGCCGGCGTTCACTTCACAATCGGTTGCTGAATCTGATTTCACTGAAACTGCACCGCTGTCAGAAACTAAAAGGCCAAATACTTCAGACGCTTTACACGAGGCAATGCTGCAGAGAAGGCAGACAAAGGCAATCAAAGCCAGATTGACTTTCCTGACTATCACCAGAGTCCGCCTCCCTTCCTCATTGCTATAATATACAAACGGAACAGAAAGATGAATTCTTCCATTGTGACGATGCTAAATTATCAGATGCATTCCAAATATGCTTTTACGATCTGTATGCACTTAGTCCAGTCCATTCGGGAAGAATCAATACACAGATCATAAGAATCCGCAAGCCGCCAGTCCTTGCCTGTAAAGTATTTGTAATACTCGCTGCGGCGTTTGTCTATGGTATGGATCCGCTTCTCCGCTTCTTCACGGTCGATTCCGTACAGATTCATGACTGTGCGTACGCAGTACTGTTCAGGTGCATGGACATATACATTTACCACGTGCTTTTGATCTTTCAGAATAAAGTTGGCACAGCGGCCGACAATGACGCAGTTTTCTGTTTCCGCCAGTCGCCGGATGATTTTTGCCTGATAACGAAACAGGTTTTCATTGGAAATAAACTCATCACTGTCAGGCGGAATAACAGTTCCGTCAAGACAGTCCCGCTGTACACGGAATAAAGAGGAAAGAGAGCGCTTCGCAGTTTCGTCAGCCTTGGCAAAGAGCTCCTCGTTAATGCCGCTTTCATCTGATGCCAGTCTGAGAATTTCGCGATCATAATAATTCCAGCCCAGCTCTTCGGAAAGCATCTTACCCATAGTGCGTCCGCCGCTTCCATATCCACGGGCGATCGTAATGACATGATTTGACATGAAAAGTCACCTCTCCTATCAGAGTTCTTCATGAATATGATCCGTTCCCTGGGAAAGCAGACTTCTGACATGATCATCTGCGAGGGAATAAAAGACAGTTTTTCCGTCTCTCCTGCTCTTAATAAGCCTGGCATCTTTCAGGACGCGAAGCTGATGTGAGACGGCAGACTGCGTCATTCCCAGCAGATTGGCCAGATCGCATACGCATACTTCATCTTCAAAGAGGACATACAGGATTCGTATCCGTGTGTTGTCTCCGAATACCTTGAAAAGCTCGGACAGACGGTTCAACGTTACTTCATCCGGCAACAGTTCCTGGATCTGCTGGACTTTTTCACTGTGTACATGCACATAGGTACAGATTTCCAGATCATGGGCTGATGCCTTTTTCATTTCGCTTGTCCAGGATGAAACATTCGGCGTTTTCTGCATATTCCGCTGCCTCCATGAGGGGTATTATCAACATCCGCTTCAGCGCCGACTGAAGTTTGGGCATTCAATCGCCTGTTCATGCTTCCGTGCTTTCCCCTGATATATTTCAATGCAATGCTGCACCGGTGCCAAGAACTCAGCACATGGCTGTTTCCTGCACCTGGCTTCGAATCATTGCCTGAGCGCATCTGCAAAGGAAGTGGCCTGGAAGCGTTCATCAAGTCCAAGCCAGTCCGTAATCGTAGCAGCGATATCCGCATAGGTGCTGCGTACACCAAGATCTGCTGCGTGTGTCATGCCCGGCCACCAGCAGAGGAGCGGAATATACTCCCTGGTATGATCTGTACCATGGAAAGTCGGATCGCAGCCGTGATCTGCCGTGAATATCAAAAGGTCGTTTTCATGCATAAGTCCTTTGATCTCAGGAATACGTTCATCAATCTGAGTCAGCGCATCGGCAAATCCCCGAGGATCACGTCTGTGACCCCAAAGCATATCAGTATCAACAAGATTGGTGAAACAAAGGCCGGTGAAATCCTGTTTCATGTAATCAATCCATGCATCCAGACATGCAGGATTGCCAGCCGCATGATTGGAGGCAGTAAGGCCGCGATGATCAAAGATGTCTTCAATTTTTCCCACACCAAGGGTGGTCATACCGGCATCTTTCACTACATCCAGCACAGTCCTTCCGATGGGAGGCAGTGAAAAATCCCTGCGACCTGATGTGCGGACAAAAGAACCTTCTGAACCGATGTATGGACGTGCAATCACCCGGCCCACGCCAAGCTCACCCTGAAGCATCTCCCTTGCAATTGTGCAGAACTCATACAGTTGATTTCTGGGGAAAACGTCTTCGTGGCATGCAATCTGAAATACGGAGTCTGCAGAAGTATACACAATCGGTTCCCGGTTTTTTCTCGACTGTTCACCAAGCTGTTCGAGAATTGCGGTTCCGGAAGCAGGATAGTTGCCAATGACCTTATGACCGATCCTTTTTTCAAAAGCATGAATAAACTCTTCCGGAAATCCATGAGGGAATGTGGGAAAAGGCTTTTCCAGACGAAGACCGGCTATTTCCCAGTGTCCGGTGGTTGTATCTTTTCCTGCGCTTACTTCCCTGCACTTCCCATATGCACCCACAGCTTCAGGGTCAGGCACTGAATGAATGGAACCTATATGTCCCAGACCAAGCGAATGAAAATTTGGCAATGCAGGATGGACTGCATCCATAACATGCCCCCAGGTATTTGCCCCCACGTCGCCGTAATCACCTGCATCCGGCAGTTCTCCGCATCCGACAGCGTCAAGAACTGTAAGGAAAACTCGTTTTGAAACTGGCATGGATTTATCCCCCTTTTTCCAGATATTTCGTCACTGAGTATTCCGGCAGAACCAGAAATCCACAGCCGTTTCTGTGAAAATGGCCCTGCCCGGAGTTCCAAGTTCATTCGATGACTGAAATATCGAATTCTTACTATGCAAGGTATCATTTTCTATGTTTATTGTACACTAGTTTTCGTCAAATGAAAAGCAAGGACCAGCTGTCTGAAACAGATTTGTCAATTGCAGTCTTCTGCTTTATACTGATTCCAACATGGATGGAGATGATGGAATGGAGTTTAGGGTCCGGGAAAACGATGATGGGCTTACTGTAAAGACGTTTCTGAAGCAGCGGTGCGGAATCAGCGAAACATCCCTGCGAAGCGCAAAGTGGAATCAGGGAATTCTTCTTAATGGGACTCCTGCCGCCGTGAATCTGCGTGTGCGCTTTCAGGACGTGATCAGTGTTGAATGGATACAGAGCAGCCCCGTTTATCAGGTCCAGCCCTATGATATCCCGCTTAAAATCTGCTATCATGACGAGCATTTAATGGTGATTGACAAGCAGGCTCCGCTTGCTTCCCAAAGCAGCCGCAACCATCCGGACGACAGCCTGGAAAATGCCGTATACGCATATCTTCATTGTCCGGAGAACTTTATCTACAGGCCTGTCAACCGTCTTGACAAAGGGACCAGCGGGCTTATGGTTATTGCACTTACCGGATACGCCCAGCACAGAATGCAGTCCATGCTGCATACTGACAGTTTTCTCAGGGAATATCTGGCTGTTACGGAGGGAATTCCTGTTCCTGCAAAAGGCACTATTGTTTCGCCGATACGCAAGGCAGAAGGGAACACCATTCGCAGGGAAGTTCATCCGATGGGAAAAGCCTGCATGACGCATTATACAGTCCTGGAATCAGGAAAAAGCCGCAGTCTGGTAAGACTGCGGCTTGAAACAGGCCGTACACATCAGATTCGGGTGCACCTGGCATCGCTTTCGTGTCCTGTGGCCGGAGACTTTCTGTATGGCACGGAACTTCTGGAACTGCCTGGCCGTTTTGCCTTGCATTCCTGTGAATTGATATTTGAACATCCGATTACGGGAAAAACGCTTTCCTTTACGTCTCCTCTGCCGGCTGAGATTGAATCCCTGCTGTCTGGTTCAGAGCTATCCTGAGCCATTCCAGCCCCTGATTACGTCTTGATTCCAGAAGTTTTATCTGCTCAGGTCCGGGAAGGAACATACCATTTTTCTCTGTCAGATGCATATCCCGGATCAGCTGATCTATACGGCTGTTCCCCGAAGCGGGATCCGTATCCCGATATCTGCGGATCAGAGTAAAGGGGACGCCTGCGATGCATGCAAGAAGCGCTCCATGAAACGAATCCGTGAGTACATGGGCAGACGTGAACAGGCTCCCTATAAAGGACTGTGGACTGAGATTACCGGCAGTATCCGGCCAGGAAAAAGAAGTCGGTGAAGCTGGAAAAACCAGAGGGGTCAGATTCAACTGTTCTGCAAGCTGCCGGATATGCCGCGCATCTTCCTGTCTGTCTCCGATCAGGTAGCAGAAGAGATGGCCGGACTGGCCGCTGCCCATGGTTTTCCACGTTTCTCTGGAAAGCAGGACAACAGGATCAGGCATTACAGGATAAAGAGTGCCGGTGATAGACCTGAGGATTTCCGCGCCTTCGGTTTCTCTTACACTTACCATATTGAAGGTACTGACCATTTTCCGGATTTTTTCTGATTTGAAGGCATTCGGAACTGTCTTCACACCCATGGAGCAGGCGTAGGCAATTTTGGGCCGGTCCGTGGGGACATCATAGAAGTAAGCAGGATTCAGCCAGACTGGAGACCAGATCTGATCGCTTCCAGCAATCAGAATATCATAGTTTTTCACCGATGCTGTCAGCGCATTGATATCAGGAAGCTTCTCAGACAGCCTGAGACAGTTTTTCCGAAAGTCAGTCAGTGCTCGACTTTTTTTGGCCAGCACTTCCCTGCCCTGTCTGATCTGCCTTTTTCTGATGCCCTCGAGAAGCAATGCAGGAGAATTCCGGCTTCTGATGATGTTTCGTATTTTTTCAGGGACATCAGGACAATAATCCAGGTGAATGGCTTCCACATTCAGGGTTTCAAGCACTTTTTCCAGAGCAAAGGCCTGAAGCAGGGAGCCGTAGTTGGTATTGTGCAAAAAGGTTATAATGCCTGCCTTGGCCATTTGACACCTCACTGAATGGCGATGTTTACGCCATTGACTTCCACCTCGCCGTCGGCAAGGATCATGATATATTTCTGGCCGTCAATCACTTTTGTGGTGACCAGATCTGCATGATCAGGACTTACTTTGATCTGGACGCTCGGGGTTTTTACCTTGAATTCCCTGGTAGGAATAATATTGACGGCAGGGGTTTCTTTTCTATCTCCAAACACTTCTGTGTACTGCTGTTCGAAAGCTTCCGCCTTTTCTGCAGAAACACCGGAATGCTCCAGCACCTGGCGCATATCACGCGCGGACATATGAAGCGGCTCGGCAAGCTTGTCTTCCTTCTGTTCGGCGATCATTTCTCCAACCTTTTCAGCAACAGACTGAACAACATCCATGCTGCACTCTTCTTTCAAGGAGTTCTGAAGGATGGAGGAGATGGTCTCCTTCTGTTCTGAAGCAGGCATGCTGATTTCGGCATGAAAGACTTCTTTTGCGAAATTATCCTGATTCCTCGTGACATCCTTGGTATAAAACAGGGCTGACGAAATGTTTGCTCCGCCATTTTCATAGGCAGGGAACATGAATCCCATGCCGGGCTGCATGGCGACCCAGGGAGCAGGGAAAGAATGGAATTTGCCATCCTGTGCATCATAGCTCAGCTGGTCCTTTCCCTGCTGGACAGGACAGATGGCACAGAGCATGTAATTGAAAATGTTTTCAGACATTTCCAGATCATCTTCCCCGTCCGGGTGCGTGTAGGGCACATCGAACGAATCATACAGCAGCAGGATCAGCCAGTTGTTTCCCTTCTGCTGTTCCTCCACGGATTGCTGAGTTCCGGCATACTCGCTCCTCAGCCAGCGGATGATGCAGTCGTACAGCGACATGGCCATGTCTTCGTCTGAGAGTTCCGTTCTGCACAGGCCCATAAGGAGGGCGTAAGCATCATCACCGTTTACCTGTTCTGTTGAAAAGGCAACTGGAATCAGGTTCTGTCCCGGTGTCCCGGAAAGTGTCTTTTTGAACAGCCCCATATATTTTTCATTTTCTTCCTGGGCAAGCATGCCTACCGGAAGATGAAAAGTGGAGAGAATTTCGCCCTTGGGATCAAGATAGCATCCACGGATCATTACAGGGGAACGCTTATCCGGATTCAGTCTGCGCTTAATGGCGGCCAGATCCTTCTGTGTCATCATGATTGCATCATTCCTTCTATATATTTCGAAACAACATGGAATCTTATCACAAGCATGGTGTCCGGGCAAGTGTGTTGAACCCGCCAACATGTCATGATACAATATGGGAACGAAAGGAGAATCAGCTGATGGGGAAAACCGTCATTCTCGCAGAAAAGCCCAGTGTAGGCAGAGACATTGCGCGTGTACTCAAATGTTCAACCCGCGGTGAAGGCTGCCTGATGAATGATACATACACGGTTACCTGGGCAGTGGGACATCTGGTTACTTTGCAGGAACCGGATGAGATTGATGAAAAGTACAAGAAATGGCGTATGGACAGTCTCCCGATTCTTCCGGAGACAATACCGCTGAAGATCATCTCCTCTTCCCGTGCTCAGTATTCCATAGTCAAAAAGCTGATCAATTCACCGGATACAGACCGCCTCATCTGCGCAACAGATGCCGGGCGGGAGGGCGAACTGATCTTTCGGTATATCTATGAAAAGGCAAAATGCTCAAAGCCCTTTGACCGGCTCTGGATCAGTTCCATGACAGATGAAGCCATTATGGAGGGATTTCAGAATATCCGGCCCGGCAGGGACTATGACGGTCTTTACGAATCTGCAAAGTGCCGTTCGGAGGCGGACTGGCTGGTTGGCATGAATGCAAGCCGGGCATTTACGCTTAAGTACCAGGTCCTTCTGTCTGTTGGACGTGTCCAGACACCTACTCTGGCCATCCTGGTACGCCGCAGAATGGAAATCGAATCATTCAAGCCGGATGCCTACTCGACTCTGACAGCTGATTTTGGGGATTATTCCGGCATATGGTTCCAGCGGGACCTTGATCCGGATACGCATATCGCTTCCCATGAAAAGGCTGAAGAAATTGCCAGGCGCATTGCTGGTAAAGAAGGAATCGTGCGCGAAGCGGAAACAGTGCGTAAGCGTGACCTTCCTCCACAGCTGTATGACCTGACATCACTTCAGCGGGATGCAAACAAGCTTCTTGGCTTTACCGCGCAGAAGACACTGAAACTTGCTCAGAGTCTGTATGAAACCCATAAGGCACTCACCTATCCGCGAACCGATTCGCGCTATCTTCCTCCGGATATGGTTCCCAAGGTCGAACAGACGCTTCAGCGGCTTCCGGAATCATATCAGATTTATGTGAGCAGAGCTCTGCCGGGTGGACACATACCGCAGACCAAGAGAACCATTGATGCATCCAAGGTGACCGACCATCATGCGATCATTCCGACACTGAGGAAAGTCAATCCTGAGTCATTCTCAGAAGACGAACGGCGCTTGTTTGATCTCGTCGCCAGGCGGACCATAGCGGCGTTTTATGAACCGTGCGTCTATGATGCCACAAGGGTCATCACCGAGGTGGAGGGAGAAACTTTCCGCACCAATGGCCGTATCATCATTGAAAACGGATGGAGAGACGTGCCGGTTCTGGAAAAACCTCCCCGTGCAAGAAAATCCAAGGACGATACTGTGGAAGAAGATATTGCACTGCCGCCCCTGAAAACGGGAGATACGCGGCCTGTGAAGGAAACCAGAATCAAGGATGACCAGACGAAGCCGCCTGCTCAGATGACGGATGCCAGTCTCCTTTCCGCTATGGAGAATGCCGGAAAGGAATCCGATGATGATGAGATCGTACGCCAGATGAAAGGCTCCGGGATTGGAACTCCGGCAACCAGAGCAGCGATCATTGAGCGCCTTATCCAGGTCGGATACGTGATCAGAAAAGGGAAAAATCTGCTTGCCACAGATAAAGGCGTGGAAATGATCCGGGTCATGCCGGAGGAGATTACCTCTCCGGAACTGACCGGCCGCTGGGAGCTTGCACTGGACCGGATTACTTCCCACGAGCAGGACTCCGATCATTTCATGGACAGTATTCGGAAGTTTTCCTCGTTCCTCGTGGATGCGGCCCGCAATGCTACCAATCCGGGCAATTTTCCGGAAGACGAAAAAAACAGTCGGCGGAAAGGCGGCAAGGTTCGAAGTGAAGTGATCAAAGATGCGACATGTCCCCTTTGCGGGAAAGGGGCGGTCAGAAGCTCGCCCCTGGCATATTCCTGTTCGCTTTATGGAAAAGATTGTTATTTCACCTTATGGAAGGACTGCCTTCAGAAGGGCGGTGGTCCGGAGATAACCGAGAAGCTGTTGCGTCTCATTCTGGAAAAGCGTCAGGTAAAGGGCTCAACCGGCACGATTCTTTTATCGAACAATCAGATATCATTTATCCCCAATTCACAGTCAGCCCCGTCTGCAGTACGAAATCTGGAGTATAAAAAGAAATCATGAGGAGGATTGAGTTTTATGAGCAAGATACCGCTGCGCAGTGAGATCCCTGAGAAGTACACATGGAACCTGCAGGATATTTTCGAAAGCCGGGAAGCCTGGGAGCAGGGTTATGCAGAGACAGAAAAAGTCATAGCTTCATTCCGGACATTTGAAGGCCATGTTGCGGAAAAACCTGTGGAGGCCGTGAAAGCCTATTATGAACTGCTGCATCATCTGATGCCGGTTATGAGTTATGCGTCCTTATCCCGTGAATGCGATAATGGAAATTCCGAAGCCCAGGCGATGTCCGGACGTGCTGGCATGCTGGCTGTACAGGCAAGGAGTGCTACTTCATTTCTGGAACCGGAACTGCTTCAGATGACAGAATCTGAACTCTCCGGGCTGGCAAAGAATCCGGAACTGTCTGATTACAGTGAGTATTTCCGGCTTCTTATTCAGCAGAAAAACCACCTTTTGAGCAAAGAGGAAGAACATCTTCTGGCACTTATGGGCCATGTCATCAACGGTCCAGATGACATTTTCACCATGCTCTCCAGTGTGGATATGAAGTTTCCGGATATGCAGATGCCTGATGGCAGTATCGAACCGCTAACCGAGGGAACGTATTCAAGATATCGTGAAAGCACGAACCGTGAAGTCCGGAAAATGTCCTTTGACCATATTTTCAGCACGTATGCATCTTTCGGATCCACCATTGCAGCCATTTATGGGACAAGTGTAAAGAAGGACAATGCGCTTGCTCAGGCACGGCATTATGCATCTGCGTTGAATGCGGCAATGGATCCCCTGGAAATCCCGGTTGCGGTGTATGACAATCTGATTCAGGTCATCCATGAATCCATACCGCTCCTGACCAGATACCTGAATCTCAGAAAAAAGCTCATGGGTGTGGATGAACTTCACATGTATGATCTGTATGCTCCGATCGTTGAGGATGCGGATATGGTTCTCCCATACGAGGATGCTTTCAATCTGGTTCTGGAAGGCCTTCATCCCATGGGGGAAGACTATCTTGATGTCCTTAGAACTGCCCGTGATCATCGGTGGATTGATGTCTATCCGACAAAAGACAAGTCCAGCGGCGCTTTTTCCATGGGTTCCCTTGCAGACGTACATCCGTATGTCCTTCTCAATCATAATGATAATCTGGACTGTGCTTTCACTATCGCGCATGAGCTGGGACACAGCATGCACTCCTATTACAGCAATCTGAAGCAGCCTGCGCCGAAACGTCATTACAGTCTCTTTGTTGCGGAAGTGGCATCCACCTGTAATGAAGCAGTCATGATGCGGCATCTTCTGGAAAAGTTTACGGACAGACGCCAGCGTGCTTTCCTGCTCAATCATTTTCTGGAACAGTTCCGGACGACCTGCTTCCGCCAGACCATGTTTGCTGAGTTCGAGAGAAAAGCTCATGAAATGGCAGAGAAAAATCAGCCTCTGACGAAGGATACATTGAATAAGGCATATTATGATCTCAATATGCTTTATTATGGAAACGGCTGCAAGGTGGATGATCTGATTGCCAACGAATGGATGAGAATCCCCCATTTCTATCGCGCTTACTACGTGTATGTCTATGCCACAGGTCTTTGTGCCGCAGTATCCATTTCCGAAAAGATTCTGAACGGCGGCGCGGATGCGCTCAAGCACTATCGCGAGTTTCTTTCAGCCGGCTGCTCGGTGCCGCCGATTGAGGCATTGAAACTGGCGGGAATTGATATGAGCACGCCTGAACCTCTCCGTAAAGCAATGCAGGTATTTGCTCAGACACTGGATCAGTTCGAGGAAGCCACAAAAGAATAAAAAGATGCAGACGAAAAAGCCGGCGGCCATTTGGCCACCGGCTTTGTTATGGATTACGATCGATTGCTGTTAGTCAGCCTTCGGGCCTGCAGCGACAACTTCTTCACTCATGAGAGTGTACTTCTTGAAGTTCTCGGTAAAGCTCTTGGCCAGCTTCTTGCANNNTTGCAGGCAGCCTTATAGGCTTCCTTGTCTTCCCAGGTGTTTTCAGGAATCAGCAGTTCAGAGGGCACGCCTTCAATGCAGGTGGGCACTTCGACGCCGAAAGTGGGATCAACCACGAATTCGCTCTTTTCAATGGCACCGGTCAGTGCAGCGGTAACCATGGCACGGGTATAGCTCAGCTTCATGCGCTTGCCGGTTCCGTTCCATCCGGTGTTGACCAGGTACACATTGGCACCGGCCTTTTCGACCTTTTCTGCCAGCATGGAAGCATAAACAGAAGGATCAAGCGGCAGGAAGGGCTCACCAAAGCAGGTGGAGAAGGTAGGAACAGGCTCGGTTACGCCGATTTCGGTGCCAGCAACCTTGGAGGTGAAACCGGATACGAAATAGTACATGGCCTGATTCTTGTTGAGCTTGGAGATGGGAGGCAGCACGCCGTAAGCATCTGCAGTCAGGAAAATAACGGTCTTCGGAACAGAGGAAGAACGGCCTTCGAGAACCGCGTTGGGGATGTATTCGACGGGATAGCCGACACGGCTGTTCACTGCCAGGGAATCATCGTCAAAGTCAAACTCACGGGTATCGGGATCCATGACGACATTCTCCACCAGGGAGCCGAACTTGATGGCATTGTAGATTTCAGGTTCTCCTTCGGGAGACAGGTTGATGCACTTGGCATAGCAGCCGCCCTCAAAATTGAATACAGAATCGTCTGCCCAGCCATGCTCGTCGTCGCCGATGAGGGCACGGTTCGGGTCAGCAGACAGGGTGGTCTTGCCGGTACCGGACAGGCCGAAGAAGACAGCGCTGTCTCCATCCTTGCCGATGTTGGCAGAGCAGTGCATCGGGAACACACCCTGCTTCGGCAGAATGTAATTCATGACGGAGAATACAGACTTCTTGATTTCGCCGGCATACTGGGTGCCGCAGATAACAACCTTCTTATCCTCGTAGTTGACGAGAATCGCAGCCTCGCTGTGGGTACCGTCGATCTCGGGCACGCACTTGAAACCAGGAGCTGCAATGATTACGTAATCTTCTGTGAAGTCCTTCAGTTCCTCAGCGGAAGGACGGCGCAGAAGCTGATGGATGAACAGGTTCTGGCTGGCCAGCTCGTTCACGATACGGAATTTCTTCGTGTATTTGGGATCAGCGCCTGCCATGCCATCAAATACGAACACGTCACGATTCTGCAGATAAGCAACAACCTTGTTGTAGATGGCATCAAAAACTTCCTTTGCGATGGGCTTGTTGACTTTGCCCCAGGCAATATCGTCATGAACAGCAGGGGTGTCCACGATGAACTTGTCATTGGCGCTGCGGCCGGTATATTTTCCGGTCTTTACAACCAGAGCACCAGTGTTGGAAAGAGTGCCTTCTCCGCGAATGATTGCATGTTCGGTCAGCTGCGCAGGCGTCAGATTGCGATAGATGTTCTTCGCATTCACAATGCCCAGATACTCAAGATTCAGGCTCATGATAAATTCCTCCATTCCAAAGAATGAATCTCATTCTTAGGGTCTTTGAAAAGGCCAAAACCTTTCCTAAATTCAAACATTCAACACTTCCCCGCCGTTTCCTGCAATTTGTGAAAAAATAAATTATTATGTTTTCCATGGCCCACGAAGAAGCAATGCTCCCGCTGATCATCAGTTTTTCTTGATAAGTGGAAAGCCTGACATTTGACGAACCGTGGTAATCTGCAGGCCTGGTGGCGGTATGGTAATCTATGCGCGTTCTTCCCTTTCCTATTCTTTCCGGATAACAGCAAAGAAAAGCAGAGAACAGCACCCCGGAAATGATTCCAGATGATAACAGAGAGCTCCCGCTGGTCGCAGGAAGCTCTCTGTTCAGAATTACACAGGCATGATCTTTTCAGCCTTGTTAGTCATGGTGGAGTCCACTTTCAGCTGCTTGGCTTCCCGATATTCAAAGAATTTCGGTGCAACCTTCGGGAACATGGCATAGGTGAGCACATCCTCGTCGGTCTGGTACCACTGACGCATTTCACTCTTGAGTTTCTCGAGTTCTGGCGGCAGAGTATCAGCAAAACGGCAGGTAATCACCTTTTCATTTCCAATGCACTTCTTGCGGACTTCTTCGTTTACCTTTCCGGGCAGCTTGCCGTATTCACCGCGCAGCAGTCCCTTGCTCTCATTGGTCACAACCTTGTAGCGCTCACCATAGAGGATGTTCATAACAGCCTGCGTGCCAACAATCTGGGAAGTAGGCGTGACCAGCGGAGGATAGCCGAAATCTTCACGTACACGCGGCACTTCGGCAAGCACGTCATAATACTTGTCCATTGCATTGGCGCTCTTCAGCTGTCCAATCAGATTGGAAAGCATGCCGCCGGGCACCTGATACTGAAGAGTTTTGACGTCCACAGACAGAACACGGCCCGGATCGCGGAAACCATCCGCCGTCAGACGATCTGCAACTGTCCTGAAATAGGAAGCGAGATCAGCAAGAAGGCTCAGGTCCAGTCCGGTGTCAAACTCTGTTCCCTGCAGTGTGGCAACGAGGGATTCAGTCGCGGGCTGAGATGTACCGCTTGCCAGAGGAGAAAGGCAGGTATCGACGATATCCGCACCGGCTTCAATGGCTTTGAGCAGAACCATGGCACCTGTACCGGTTGTGTTATGCGTATGGATGACAATGGGCAGGTCAGTTGCTGCCTTCAGCCGCTTTACAAGGGAATATGCATCATACGGCAGGAGGAGGTTGGCCATGTCCTTGATACAGATGAGGTCAGCACCCATCTTCTCAATTTCTTCAGCCAGTTTTACGAAATAATCTTCGTTATGAACCGGAGATTTGGTATAAGAAAGAGCGATTTCCGCAGCACCGCCATACTTTTTGGTCGCCTTGACAGCAGTCTGCATGTTTCTCAGGTCATTAAGGGCGTCAAAGCAACGAATGATATCAATACCATTCTGAACTGCTTTCTGTACAAAGAACTCGACAACATCATCCGAATAAGGACGATAGCCAAGCAGGTTCTGACCGCGAAGAAGCATCTGGGTTTTTGTGTTGGGCAATGCCTTGCGGAGTAATCGGAGTCTTTCCCAGGGATCTTCGTTCAGGAAGCGGATGCATGCATCATAAGTGGCACCGCCCCAGCATTCAAGAGAGTAATAACCGACTTTATCAAGTTTTTCACATGCCGGGAGCATCTCGTCAGTGCGCATTCTAGTGGCGGCCTGAGACTGATGCCCGTCGCGCAAAATGGTATCGGTAATCTTTACCTTAGCCATAGCAATTCCTCCTATTGATAATCAAAATCCCATCATCAGCCGAACAGGGAGAGCAGAACGCCAGCAGCAATGGCTGAACCAATAACGCCAGCCACGTTCGGACCCATGGCGTGCATCAGCAGGAAGTTGCCGGGATTTTCTGCCTGACCAACTCTCTGGGAAACGCGCGCTGCCATGGGAACGGCGGATACACCGGCGGAACCGATCAAAGGATTGATCTTTCCACCGGAAAGCTTGTTCATCAGTTTTGCCAGAAGAATTCCACCAGCGGTACCGAAGCTGAAGGCGACAATTCCAAGAACGATGATTTCAATGGTCTTGAGGCTCAGGAAGGTACTGGCTGTTGCGGTTGCACCAACCGTAATGCCGAGGAATACAGTGACAATATTCATCAGTTCGTTCTGAACGGTCTTGTTCAGTCTCTCAACAACACCGCATTCCTTCATAAGGTTGCCGAGCATAAGGCAGCCGACGAGAGCGGTGGCGCTGGGCAGAAGAAGCGATACCATGACCGTCACGACGATGGGGAAAATGATTTTCTGTGTCTTGGAAACCGGTTTAAGCTGCTCCATCACGATCTGACGCTCCTTCTTTGTGGTCAGAGCTTTCATGATGGGGGGCTGAATGACAGGAACGAGTGCCATATAGCTGTAAGCAGCCACGGCAATAGGTCCGAGAAGATGCGGGGCCAGCTTGGAAGTCAGCCAAATGGCAGTCGGGCCGTCAGCGCCGCCGATGATGCCGATGGATCCGGCTTCTTTGGTGGTGAAACCAAGCAGGGATGCACCGATAAATGTCATGAAAATGCCAAGCTGAGCTGCAGCACCCATGAGAAGCGTCTTGGGATTGGCAATCAGCGGACCGAAGTCGGTCGTTGCACCAACGCCCATGAAAATCAGACACGGATAGATTCCGAGTTTTACGCCGAGATAAAGATAGTCCAGAAGTCCTGCGGTAACAGTTTCACCGGCACTGGCAAACAGAACGCCGGCAGAAGTAAACACCTGAGTGCCAGACAGGAAGGCATCCTTCAGAACCATGGTGCATTCAGCACCGTTGTTAGCCATGTAGTCTATTACCGTTGCAAGAGAGACGAGTTCATTTCCGGTTACCCCGGTTGCACCGGTAATCTGTGCGATCAGTGTATTCCCGTCCTGCGAAAGCACGGCACCGGCACTGTTTACCAGATAACTGCTGGCATCCTGAATGAGGTCTTTGGCATTTACCAATACAGCTCCGCCGAACAGGCTCCAGTTGGCGTGGCCGCCGGCAAAGAGTTCCTCATGGAACACTTCACTTCCGAGAAGGTTTGTCAGCAGCATGCCGAATGCAATGGGCAGCAGAAGGAGCGGTTCAAACTCCTTTACGATGGCCAGATACAGCAGAAAACATGCGATCGCCACCATTATCAACGCTTTAGGATCTGATATGAACATGGCAATGCCCGAAGTAGCATAGAGATCCGCAAAAGCATTTCCTATGTTGATCATTCTATCAACTCACTTTCCTGCGGATCATATGTTATTCAAGCACAACCAGAACGTTACCGGTTTCAACGGAAGCACCCTTGGTTACCAGAACCTGGGCTACTTTCCCATCCTTGGGAGCCGGGATTTCATTTTCCATCTTCATTGCTTCAAGCACACAGACGGCCTGACCGTTCTTGACGGCATCGCCGACTTTGACCTTGACATCCAGAATAGTTCCGGGCATAGGCGCTTTTACCTGCACACCACCGCTGACAGGGGCGGCAGCCTTGGGGGCAGCGGGCTTGGGAGCAGCTTTGGGAGCAGCAGGAGCCGCGGGAGCGGTATGAACCACAGGCGCTTCGCCACCGGTGGTCTCTTCGACTTCCACAGAATAAGTCTGTC